>NZ_JBHVHQ010000568.1:0-5716 GCF_042800135.1 Streptomyces sp. NPDC057654
AGTCCACACCGGGCTGCGGGGCGTCGCCTACGGTGCGTACGTACAGGTGCGGTCGTACAGCATCGTCCGTGCCACAGGGGGCACCGGACGGCGGCGCGGGAGCGAGGAGACGGCGATGGCGGAGCGGGCACTGATCGCAGGGGTGGGCGGCGCGGAGCCGAGGGTCGATCCGCAGGCGTTCACGGCGCCGACGTCCGTCGTGATCGGCGACGTCACGGTGGCCGCGGGCGCCAGCCTCTGGTACCACTCCGTGCTGCGCGCCGACTGCGGACCGATCGTCCTCGGCGCCGACAGCAACATCCAGGACAACTGCACCGTGCACGTCGACCCCGGCTTCCCCGTCACGGTCGGCGAGCGCGTCTCGGTGGGCCACAACGCGGTGCTGCACGGCTGCACCGTCGAGGACGAGGTGCTGATCGGCATGGGCGCCACCGTCCTCAACGGAGCGCACATCGGGGCCGGTTCGCTGATCGCGGCGCAGGCGCTCGTCCCGCAGGGCATGCGGGTGCCGCCCGGCTCGCTCGTCGCCGGGGTCCCCGCCAAGGTCAGGCGCGGGCTGACCGCCGAGGAGCGCGAGCAGATCAGGCACAACGCGACGATGTACCTGGAACTCGCCAAGGCACACCGCGCGGCCCTCCACGAGTGAGCCGGCCGGCTCTCGTACGTACGGGAGCCGGCCGGAAACCGTACGGAGACAGCCGGGCCCCGGCGGAACCCCCGTCCCCCTCCGCAAACCCGCTGGTAGCGCTTTTGCGCAGGTCATCGCAGGTGGCGTAACTCTGGCGTAATGGCGCTCGGCTACTGTCACCGGCCTGGCACGCACCACCGGCGGCAGGCCCGAGGGAGGACGTATGAGCGGCAGGACACCGCACACAGTCGATGCGGACGGCCCGGCCCGGTGGGGCTCGTCGCAGCCGAGGGCGCGGCGGGCCCGGCAGGTGGCGGACGTGCTGCGCCAGCAGATCACCGGCGGCGCCTTCGACGGCGGCGTCCTCCCCGACGAGCGCGCGCTCGGCGCGCAGTTCCACGCCTCGCGCAACGCGATCCGCGAGGCGCTGGGCATCCTGCGCGACGAGGGGCTCATCGCCCGCCGCCAGGGAGTCGGCACCACCGTCCTGATGCCCAAGTACGGGCACGGGCTCGACCGGCTGGCCGGGCTCGCCGAGACCCTGACGGGGTACGGCCCGCTCACCAACGAGGTGCGCGCCGCCCACCGGGTGGCGCACCCGCCCGCGGCCGTCGCGGAACGGCTCGGCCTCGCGTCCGGCGCGGAGGCGGTGTACATCGAGCGCGTACGGCGCATGGGCGGGCTCCCGCTGTCGCTGGACGCGACCTATCTAGCCGCCGACATCGGGCTGCCGCTGCTGGACCTGGATCTGGCCGGACGCGACCTGTTCGCGCTGATCGAGGAGACGACGGGCCGCCGACTGGGCCGCGCGGACGTGGCGGTGCACGCCGTCACGGCCGGCCCGGACGTCGCCGAGCTGCTCGATGTCCCCGTGGGCGCGGCCGTGTTCGCCATCGACCGGCTCACGCACCTGGCCGACGGCCGCCCCGTCGACGCGGAGTCCCTGCACATCCGCGCCGACCGGCTCACCCTGCACGCCACCTTGCACCGGGGCGCTCCGACCCCCGGCTGACATCGGGTCACGCCCGGACCGACCTCTGCCCATGACGCGCCGTGCGTCCCGTCCGCATGCCCTGCTCACCCGGAAGGCCGCGCCCCATGACCGATCCGAACACCCTGACCCTCGTCCTGCTGGCCCTCTTCGGGCTCGCCGGCGGCATCGGCATCACCGCGCTGGGACCCGGCGGCGTACTGCCCACCATCGGGCTGTTCGCCCTGACCGGCCTGGGCCCCGCCGAGGTGGCGGGCACCGCCATCGTCACCCATATCGCCACCGGCGCGCTGGCCACCGCCGCCTATACGCGCTCCGGGCAGCTGCGCGAGCCCGCGACCCGCCGCACCGCGCTGATCCTCGCGGGCACCGCCGTCATCGGCACGCCGCTGGGCGTACTGATCAACACCATGGTCTCCAAAGGGGCGTTCGGGCTGGTGCTCGGGGCGTGCGCGGCCCTGGTCGCCGTGCTCGTCTGGTACCGCGAACGCCACGGCGACGGCGATGACAACGGCGCAGCGCGCCATCCGGCGGCGCCGTGGATCGCCGTGCTGGGGTTCGCGGTGGCCGCGGCGAGCGGGATCGTGGGCATCGGCGGGCCGATGCTGACCGTCCCGCTGCTGGTCGCCGCGGGCGTCCCCATGCTGGAGTCGCTGGCGGCGGCCCAGGCCCAGTCGGTGGTCATCGCGAGCATCGGCACGCTCGGGTACGTGGCCCACGGCGCCGTCGACTGGCGGCTGGCCGCCCTGGTCGGCGTCCCCGAGATCGCGGGCGTCCTCATCGGCTGGAAGATCGCGCGCGCCCTGCCCACCCGCACCCTGAAGTACGCCCTCGTCGCCGCGCTGCTGGCGGTGGCCCCCTACCTGGCGCTGCACGGTTGAGCGACAGGGGGTTGGGGCGAAGATCACAGCTCACGGGTCTGATCGCCCGCGACACGGCCGACTACCGTGAGCGGGTGCCGAAGGACCGGAACACGTTCTCATTCAACGCGGCGGCCTCGCTCGGAGCCTGGCGGCGGCGGACCGTGTCGCGCGCCGTGCACCGCGGCTGGCGCTGGGTGCAGCAGGCCGGATCCGTCACCGCCGAGCGCCCCGGCCCGTACCGCTTCGGCGCCATCGGCCGCGGCACCCGGCTCGCGTTCCCCCTCGGCACGGTCTTCGGCGAGCCCTGGATCGTACTCGGCGCGCACTGCGTCATCGGCGAACAGGTCACCCTCACCGCCGGGATGATGCCCGGCGTCGACCTCGGCCCCGACCCCGTACTGCGGCTCGGCGACGGCGTCGTGCTCGGCCGGGGCAGCCATGTGGTGGCCTCGCGGCCGGTGACCTTCGGCAATGACGTGTTCTGCGGCCCGTACACGTACGTCACCAGCGACAACCACTCCTACGACGATCCGGCGCAGCCCGTGGGCAAGCAGTGGCCGCGCTCCGCGCCCGTCGAGATAGGGTCCGGCAGCTGGCTCGGCGCGGGCGCGGTGATCCTGCCGGGCGCCCGGCTCGGCCGCAACGTGGTGGTCGCGGCGGGCGCGGTGGTGCGCGGCGAGGTGCCGGACCACGCGGTGGTCGCCGGGGCCCCGGCGCGGGTCGTGCGGCGCTGGGACCCGGAGGCCGGCTGGCAGCCGCCGCTGCGGACCCCGCCGCCCGTGCCGATCCCGGAGGGCGTCACGCCCGAACAGCTCCTGGCGCTGGCCGAGTCGGGGCTGGAGCCGGACGGCTCCGACCCGTCGGCTTTCCCGGCGGAATGCTGAGCGCGGCCTCTGGTCGCCGGCTTTCTCGCCGGGGTGCTGAAGCGCGGCCTCGGCCGACTCCGAGCGCGGCCTCGGACGAGGCGTCCCCTCACCGCGACGCCAGCAGCACCGTCCCCACCAGCGCGAGCCCCGCGCCCGCCGCCTGGACGACGCGCAGCCGCTCGTTGAGGAAACCGCGCGCGGCGAGCGCCGTCACCACCGGGTAGAGCGAGGCGAGCACCGCCGCGACCGTCACCGGACCGCTGTGCGCGGCCAGGTTGTACGTGCCGTTGGCCGCCACATCGGCGAGGCCGACGAAGGCGAGCGTGGGCAGCGCGGCCCGCACCACCCGCGCGCCGCCCTCCGGCAGCGCCGGGTTGCCGCGCCGCACGGACGCGTACAGCGCGGTGCCGCCGACCGCCACATTGCACACGCGCTGCACGAACAGGGCGAGGAACAGCCCGGTCAGCGTGTGGGACGCCGCCGCGATCAGCGCCATCACCGACCCGAAGCCGAACGCCGCGACCAGCGTGAGCACCAGCGTCTGCCGCGCCACGGGCGCCCCGCCCGCCTGGGGCCCGCTGGCCAGCACGACGCCCGCCACGGCGACCGCGATGCCGGCGAACTGGAGCAGGCCGGGCCGCTCGCCGAGCATCAGCCCGACGCCGAGCGGCACCACGACGCCGCCCAGCGCTCCGAGGGGCGAGACGACGCCCATCGGGCCGAGCGCCAGCGCCCGGTAGAAGCAGAGCATCGCGGCTGGCCCGACCACTCCGGCCGCCGCCGCGAACCACAGTCGCGGCCCGGCCTCGGACCAGCCGCCGGTGGCGACGACGATCGCGCCGAGCACCGCCACGGCCAGGGTCTGGGAGACGACGACCACGGTGAGGGCGGGCATGCGGCGGGTGAGCAGGCCGCCGCCGAAGTCGGCGAGCCCCCAGAGGAAGCTGGTGGCCAGGGCGTAGAGCACGGTCATGCGGAGCCTCGAAGTACAGTGTGATGGACGGCGTGGTCCACCACACCGTAGTGCAATGAATTGGACTGTGTCATTGAGAATATTGGATGGACGATGACGGACCTCGACCAGCTCACGCAGTCGCTCGCCCGCAGCCTCAAGCGCTGGCGCGCCGAGCGCGGCTTCACCCTCGATGCCCTCGCGGCCCGCTCCGGGGTCAGCCGCGGCATGATCATCCAGATCGAGCAGGCCCGTACCAACCCCAGCGTCGGCACGACGGTGAAGCTCGCCGACGCCCTCGCCGTCAGCATCACCACGCTCCTCGACCACGACCAGGACGCGCGGGTGCGCGTCGTACCGGCGGCGCGGGCCGTGCGGATGTGGACCACCGAAGCCGGCAGCCACAGCACGCTGCTCGTCGACACGGGCGCGCATGGCCCCCTGGAGCTGTGGGAATGGGGGATCGAGCCGGGCGAGGGCAGCGCGTCCGACCCGCACGCGCACGGCGCCACCGAGCTGATCCACGTGACGGCCGGCGAGCTCACCCTCGTCGTCGACGGAGCGGCCCACACCATCCCGGCCGGGGCCTCGGCCTCCTTCGAGGCGAGCGCCCCGCACGCCTACCGCAACGACGGCGCCGAGTCCGTCGAGATGACGATGGCGGTGTCCCTCCCGCCCATGCGCTGAGACGGTCCGAAGCGCCGCGCGGAGGGCTGTTAGCTTGACGACCATGAGTACGCCCATGAGCACGCCGATGGAGGCGTTCGACGAGGTCCGCCCCGCCGCCGAATGCCTCGACCTGCTGACCGCGCCGGTCGCCGAGGCCGTACGCGGCTGGCGCGGCGCCGTCCCCGCCGAGCAGCTGCTGTACGTGGACACCGACCCCGAGAAGGCCGACACCGCGGTCTTCGTGGAGACCTACGGCCCGTGGCTGCTGGAGCAGTCCGCGAACTGCGTCGTCATCGCCGCCAAGCGCGCGGGCGAGTCCACCCTCGCCGCCGCACTGGTCCTCGGCCGCGCCCGCGCCGACGTCAACGGCGTCGCACGCCGCCACCTCGGCGCCCGCAAGGCATCGTTCGCCGCCATGGACACCGCGCTCGGCGCCACGGGCATGGAGTACGGCGGCGTCACGCCGATCGGGCTGCCCGCCGACTGGCCGGTCCTGGTGGACACGGCCGTCGCCGACTCCCCGTACGTCCTCATCGGCAGCGGCCGCCGCCGCGGCAAACTCATCGTCCCCGGCCGCGCCCTCGCCGAACTCCCCGGCGCCGCGGTGCTCGACGGGCTCGGCGTCTGAACGGGCCGAACGAGAGCCGCGGCCCCGACGCCGTTCGGGCAGCCTCGGCGCTCCGCGCCCCCGTCAGCCCAGCCGCGGGGCCTCGATCGCCGGGCAGCGGTCCATGACCATGTCGAGGC
>NZ_JBHVHQ010000569.1:0-5710 GCF_042800135.1 Streptomyces sp. NPDC057654
CCCCTACGCCAACCTGCTTCTGCTGCAAGGGCGGCAGCCGGCCATGGTCGACAGCGGATTCGTCGGCCACGCGCAGGAGACGGCCGACTGGGCGCGGGCGCACGCGCGTTCCGGGAAGATCGACCTGGTCGTGAACACCCACTGGCACTCGGACCACGTCGGCGGCAACGCCCTCCTCCAGTCGCGGGGCGCAGCCGTCGCGGCCGGGGCCCCGGAGGCCGAGGCGGTCTCCCGCCGGGATCCGGGCTGTTGCTCCGCCGAGTACCTCGACCAGCCGGTGGCCCCGTACACGGTCGACATGCCGCTCGACGACGGGCAGGTGCTGCGCCTCGGGGACGCCGACTGGGAGGTCGTACGCACTCCCGGCCACACCCCCGGCCATCTCGCGCTCTGGCAGCCGGACGAGCGGCTGCTCGTGGTCGGGGACGCGCTGTCGGACTACGACGTGGGCTGGGTGAACCTCGCCCTGGACGGCCCGGACATGGCGTCCACGGCGCTCGCCTCGCTCAAGCGCATGGCCGACCTCGCCCCGCGCGTCGTCCTTCCCTCCCACGGCCCCATCCCCGCCGATCCGGACGCGGCCTTCGCCGCCGCCCTGCGCCGGGGGCGGCGGCTGGTGGACGATCCGGACGGGGCGGTCTGGTACGGGGCGCGGCGGATCTTCGCCTTCGCCTTGATGATCCGCGAGGGCATACCGGCCGACGAGGTCGAACCGTACCTCCACGCCCGCGCCTGGCTGACGGACGCGGCCCGCCTCCTGCGCCGTACGCCCGAGGAGCTCGCCGCCGAACTGCTCGACTCGATGCTCCGCAGCGGTGCCATAGCCCTCCGCGACGGCCGTGTGCACGCCGCCGCCGAACACACCCCGGTCACAGCGCGCTCGCTGCGCGTGCCGTTTCCCCGCGAGTGGCCGGCGTAGGGAAGGAAGGTTCCGAGCGGCAGCCGGCCACGGCACGGCGCGTTCCCCCTCAGCCGCTGCCGCCGGGACCGGCCGCGCGATCGGCCCCGCGATCGACCCCGCGATCAGCCCCGCCCTTCCGCGCACGATGCCGACGGACCGCGTCGCGGTTGGCGCACGGCTGGGAGCAGTAGCGCTGCCGCCCGGTTCGGGAGGTGTCGGCGAAGATCGCGGCGCATTCGGTCACGGCGCATCGCTTGAGCCGGTGCATGCCGCGGCCCACCAGATGGAGCGCGGTACCGACGGCGATCAGCGACGACAGGACGGCGCCGAGCGGCTGGCGGTCATCGCGATAGTGCAGATGCCAGCCGTCGCCTTCGTGGTCGGTCAGCCTGGGGTGGGCGGCGGCCCCGGCCAGCATCCGGTTGAGCAGCTCGGCGCGCTCCTGCTCGCCGTCGGCGTCCACCACCCCTTCCCACGCCGCGATCGTGGCGCGGACGCTGCGCAGATCCCGCGCTGTGGCCGGGCGCTCCAGCGCCAGTCCGGCGGCGCGACAGCGCTCGACGAGCTCCTCGACATCGGCCGGCGGCCGGTTGGCCAGGTCCACGGCCAGCTTCACGGCGTCCGCGCCGTAAGGGTTGAGGTGCATAAGGCCATTACAGCAGGCTGATCGGCATGAGACACCACACCGGCATGCGGCAGGCAGGCGTACGGCGGGCGCAGGAAGACGACATCACGGAACTCGTACGGCTGCGGGCGCTGCTGTTCGAGACCCTCGGCGGCGACTTCTTCAACCCCGCCTCGGCGGGCGACGATTGGCGGACCGCCCTCGCCTCGGTACTGAAGGAACGGCTCACAGCCGACGACACGCGCGTCCTCGTCGTGGACGGCGACGACGGGCTCGCCGCCTGCGGCATAGGCACCGTCGACCAGTGGCTCCCCGGCCCGCACTCGCACAACGGGCGCGTCGGCCACGTCATCGGCATGGTCACCGATCCGGCCCACCAGCGACGCGGCCACGGTCGCGCGATCGTACAGAGCCTGCTCACCTGGTTCCGCGAACGCGACGTCGCCCGCGTGGACCTGTACGCCTCCCCCGACGGCGAATCCCTCTACCGCACCTTGGGCTTCACCGCGCACCCGGACCCCGCGCTCTACTGGCGTCCGTAGCGGCCGGCACCCAGCCTGCCTCCCGCCCGAAAACGCGGTGCGCCGCGGAATGCTCCCGCAGTACGGTCTGCCGATGGATGACGAGGACGGATACTTCGGCGAGCGCGTCGCGGCGAAATATGACGCGGAGTCAGCAGCCAGGTTCGAGCCCGGCGTTGTCGGGGCGACGGTCGACGTGTTGGAGGCGTTGGCCGATGGAGGCAGGGCGCTTGAGCTGGGGGTGGGGACGGGGCGGATCGCGTTGCCGTTGGCCGGGCGCGGGGTCGCGGTGCATGGGGTCGACATGTCGCGGGCGATGGTCGCCCGGATGCGGGCCAAGCCGGGCGGTGACGCGGTCGGCGTCACCATCGGGGACTTCGCGACGACCAGGGTGGACGGGACGTTCTCCGTCGCGTATCTGCTCTTCAACACGATCATGAATCTGACGACGCAGGCGGCCCAGGTCGCCTGTTTCCGCAATGCCGCCGCCCATTTGGCGCCGGGAGGCTGTTTCGTCATCGAGGTCGGGGTTCCGGCATTGCGAAAGCTGCCGCCCGGGCAGAACGTCGTGCCGTTCCATGTGAGCCCGACGCGCTGGGCGTTCGACAGGTATGACGTCGCGACCCAGGAGATGAGCTCCAACTACGTCGAGGTCGTGGACGGCCGCGGGCAGTACCGGTCCATTCCCTTCCGTTACGTGTGGCCGTCGGAACTCGACCTGATGGCCCAGCTCGCCGGGCTGCGGCTGCGCGAGCGCTGGGACGGCTGGACGCGCGAGCCTTTCACCAGCGAGAGCGGTCAGCACGTCTCGGTCTGGGAGAAGCCCATCGATTGACCGGCCGCGCCGACCGCGCTCGGCCGCACTCGTGCGTGCTCCCTGAATCCAGTTTCGCGCCCCCCTCGAACGGGCTAATCGGCACTGGGGCCGCTCTCATTCCGGTCAATAGCCTGGCATTGGCGCGCAGCCGCGTGCCGGCCGGAAAGAGAAGGCGAGCGACTCCCAGTGAAATTCCCGATGTTGCGGCGTATGGCCTGCCTCACCGCGGCGGCCGCGCTGCTGGCAGCGCTCGGCACCGCCCCTGCCGGGGCGGACAGCGGATGGCACAAGGTCGGCGACGACGCCCGGAGCGGGGTCAGCGGCGTCGCCTACGAGGGCCGTACGGACGACGGAACCGGAGTGCGCGCGCTGATCGTGCACGACAACAAGCGGTCCGGGCAGCGGCGGCTGTCGCGGATCACCCACCGGGAGGGCGCCACCGATGTCTCCCCCATGACCTGGGACGGTCCGGAGCCCGTAGACCTGGAGGCCATCGAGGCCATCCCCGAGACGCCCGGCGAGTATCTGGCGCTGACCAGCAACGGCATCGTCTACCACCTCAAGGTCACCGATTCCACGGCCACGGTCGTCGACTACACGCCGCTCCCGGCGATCGGCGAGGGCGACAATTTCGAGAGTTTCGCGCTCGTCGCCCAGAACGGGAAGCTCGCCGCCCTCTGGGCGGACCGGGGCGCGGGGCCGGACCGGCCCGCCACGCTGTACGCGGCTCCGCTGACGTTCGCCCCGTGGGGGCAGCCGCAGTTCGGCGCGGTGTCGCGCAGCTCGTACCGCGCGGCGTACCCGCCCGGCGACGGTACGCGGCACATCTCCGACATCTCGGTGACCGGCTCCGGCCGGATCATCGCGAGTTCGGCGTCGGACGCGGGCGACGACGGCCCGTTCGACTCGGCGGTGAGCGACGCGGGCCGGGTGAGCGTGTCGGCGACGGGCGACGTGCGGGTCTCGCTCGCGTCGTCCCCCTCCGTGCTCGGGAGGTTCCCGGGGTACAAGGTCGAAGGGGTGGAGTGCCTGCCCGGCGCCTCCGACGCGGTCCTCGGCACCGACGACGAGAACCTCGGCGGGTACGTACGGACCGTGCCGTACTGCGGCGGAGCCTGAACCCCGTACGGCGTACGTGCGTACGTCCGTATGTCAGAGAGCCGACGCCAGGGCTCGGGTCACCGCCGTGACCCCCGCCGGCGGACGGCCCGGAAGGCGCGCCACGAGGAGCCGGCGGACCTCCCGCGGCGCGCCCTCCACCCGTAGCAGGCTCACCCCGGGCGGCAGCACCGGCGCCAGCCGGGACGGCACCGTCGTCACGCCGAAACCCCCGGCGACCAGGTGCAGTTTCGTCAGCCAGTCGCGTGCGGTGTGGGCGATGCGCGGGCGTCCGGGCAGCCCCGGCCAGACGCCGAGGAGCGGTTCGGCTTTCGAGGACGGGGTGGCGATCCACGCGGCGTCGACCAGTTCGTCGATGTGGACCGATGCGCGGCCGGCGAACGCACCGGTCGTCGACGCCGCCACGGCCAGTTCGCCGTCCTCGACGGTCTCGGTGTGCAGGCGCGGCGACTCGCCGTCCGGCGGCCGGTGCGGCGGTCGGGACGTCAGCAGGGCGAGGTCGATGGTGCCCGCGCGCAGGGCACGCGTCAGGCTGGGCGTGGTGCCCTCGCTCGTCACGGCCGTGACCTGCGGGTCCGCCGCCGCGAGCCGGGTGAGCGCGGCGGGCAGGAGACCGGCTCCGGCGCTCATGAGCACGCCGAGCCGCACCAGTTCGGTCCGCGGGAGTGTGCCGGTGAGGTCGCGCTCGGCCGCCTCGAAGGAGTCCAGGATCGTACGGGCGTGGCGCAGCAGCGTCAGTCCGGCGGGGGTGAGCCGCACCCCGTCGGGGCGGCGCTCGAACAGGGCGGCGCCCACGCTCCGTTCGAGAGAAGCGGCCTGGCGTGAGACCGCCGACTGCGTGTAGCCGAGCCGGCCGGCCGCCGCGGTGAAGCTGCCCGACTCCGCGATCTGCCTCAGGACCCGCAGGTCCGTACTGGAAAGGTCCATGCGGCCTACGCATACCAGAGATGCTCGATCGTCGCTTCCCGCATGGGCTTCCGCTTCCTAACCTCGGTAGCGGAAGCCATGCGGGAAGCGACGAGTACCGGCGCATACGGGCCGGTACACCGGTACAGGCATATATGGAGGTCATCGCGTGCGAGCAGCAGTTCTGACGGGGTTCGGCGAACCGCTCCGGGTGGAGGAGAGGACGGTCCCCGAGGCGGCGGGCAGCGGCGAGGTGGTGGTCGAAGTGCTCGCCGCCTGCGTGCCGCCCTATGCGGACGAGGTTTTCGGCGGCAAGCGGAACTACCCCCTGGTCCCGCCCGTCGTGCCCGGTATCGGCGGCGTGGGCCGGGTCGTGCACGCCGGGCCGGACGCCACCCGGCTGCGCGTCGGCGACCTGGTGTGGTGCGACTCGACGGCGCGCTCGCGGGACGACGCGCTGACGCCCGACATCACGTTGCAGGGCTGGAGCTCGCGCGGCGAGGGCGGCGCGCGGCTCGCCCGTCATCTGCACGACGGGGCGTTCGCCGAGTTCATGCGGGTCCCGACGGAGAACGTGTTCGCGCTGCCCGTCACGGCCGGGGCCGATCCGGCCCGCTGGGCCGCGCTCGCCATTCCCCTCATCGCGTACGGCGGGCTGCTGGCCGGCGGGCTCGCGGCCGGGGAGACGCTGCTGGTCAGCGGGGCGACGGGGAATCTCGGCAGCAGCGCGGTCGCGGTCGCCCTCGCGATGGGGGCGGGCCGCGTGGTCGCGCCCGGCCGCAATCGCGCCGTGCTCGATCTCCTCGCCGAGCGGTTCGGGC
>NZ_JBHVHQ010000570.1:0-5709 GCF_042800135.1 Streptomyces sp. NPDC057654
GACTCCCGCGCCGTGCGCCGGAGTTGCATAAATGATCGTACATGACTGGGGGGGGCCGTTTACCGCGACAGGGTCTTGCGGAGTACGGGGGTGAGGCGCTCTTCGATCAGGCGGTTGAGGAGCCAGGCCAGTACGAGCATCAGGGTCAGGGTCAGGGCGAAGGTGGCGTATGAGGGGATGCCCAGTTTGCGGTGCAGGAGCGCGATCACTACCCAGCCCAGGTGTTCGTGCACCAGGTAGAAGGGGTACGTCAGCGCGCCCGCTACCGTCAGCCAGCGCCAGTTGGCCCAGTGGAACTTGCCGAGGGCTATGGCGGCCACGGCCGCGTACCCGGCGGCGACGATGGCGATGATGACGTACGGGGAGCGGTACGAGAAGAAGTGCGGGTTCGGGGCGTGCCACAGGGCGGCGACCGCGTAGTGCTGGCCGATCAGGAAGCTGACGCCGACGATGCCCCAGGCGAGGGCCGAGTGGCCGAAGCGGTGGATCAGGTACAGGCCGACGCCGCCGATGAAGTACGGGGCGTACTCCGGCATCAGCGCCGTCTTCAGGAACTCCTGGTGCGAGGCGTCCGCGAGCACCGCGCCCAGCGTCCACACCGCGCAGAAGAGCACGACCCTGCGACGGGTCGCCCCCGGCAGTACGACGAACAGTGCGAAGAGGGCGTAGAAGCGCAGCTCCGCCCAGAGCGTCCAGCACACGCCGAGCACCCGGTGCGCGCCCACCGGCATCTGGAGCATCGTCAGGTTCACCAGGGTGTCGCTGGGCGACACGGTCTTGTACGCGACCCAGGGCAGCGCGAAGACCACGGTCACGAGCAGGATCGCCGCCCAGTACGCGGGGTACAGGCGCGCGACGCGGGAGGCGAAGAACGAGCGCAGCGGGCGGCCCCAGCCGCTCATGCAGATCACGAAGCCGCTGATGACGAAGAAGATCTGCACGCCCAGGCAGCCGTACGAGAAGGCCGTGGACAGCGACGGGAACTGGGCGCGCGGCGAGCTGCCCCACGCCTGGCCGACCTCCCCGGTCCGGCCTCCGTAGTGGTACAGGGCCACCATCAGCGCCGCGATCAGCCGCAGCCCGTCGAGCGCGCGCAGGCGGCCGTGCGCCCCCTTGCGGGCCGGTCCGGTACGGGCCGGGTCGGCCGGCGGGGGCGTCGGTATCGGGTCGGGCAGGGGCAGGCCCGCGCCCGAGGGGGAGGGGGCGGCCTGGTCCAGGGAAGCCGTGCCGTACGAGGAGGCTGCGCTCACCCCAGCGCCGCCGTCCGCTTGACCAGCCGCCGCTGCATCGCCCGCGCCCGCCGCGCGACCTTGCGGACCGTCGGGTTGCGCGGCAGGAACGCGAGCTGCGAGGGGAGCGCGCCGGGCAGGGCCAGCGACGTCAGGCGGCGGCGCTTGAAGTACCGCCAGGTGTGGGAGTTGAGGTTGGCGGCGAGATAGCGCTCGGCGGCCGGGCGCAGCTCCGGGTAGATCTGCGACTGCATGGCGAAGCCCACCGCCGAGAGCAGGCCGGTCAGCTGCTTGCCCGCGCTCTCCCCGGCCGGCGGCGTCCAGCCGGTGACGGTCTCGGGGCGGTCCAGGTCGGGGAGCAGGGCGTCGGCGATCGTCACCGGCACCCGGTTGCTGTTCTGGTACGGGGCGAGCCGCTCCAGCAGCAGGTCCGTGCCGATCCGGGCGACCGGCAGCCCGTACAGGGCGCTCGCGGTCAGCAGTGCCGTGGAGAAGCAGCCGACGACGAGTGCGGGCCGCAGGCGCTGGTAGACGACCTCCGCCAGAACGGGCGTGTCCAGGACCACCAGCTCGGCGCCGAGCCGTCCGGCCTCCTCCTCCAGCATCCGCGACCAGCGGGCGGGCGCGGTGGGGTGGGGCTTGAACACCACTGCTCGGTGACCGAGTTCGACCGCGCCGCGCAGCATTCGCACATGCAGTTCCTCCTCTTCCACCGGCGTGAGGATGTCCAGTGCCGAAAGGTACTGGCCCAGGAGGAGCGCGGAGCCTTTCGGTGCGGTAATTTCCGGCGCGGCGTCCGCCAGGCGGGCCAGGACCTCGGTGAAGGCGTCGGTGGGGACGATCTCGGCCGGCACCCCGAACTCGGTGAGCAGCAGCGGGCGCAGCCCCGGCACCAGGTCGAGGTGGAGGAGGCGGCGGATGCGGGTGCCGATGAGCGGGTCGAGCTTGTTGCGGGTGGGGCCGTAGCTCATCAGGCCGTCGGCGTAGACCTCGACGGGCGCGTCCGGGAAGAGCTGGGTGAGCGCGAGGGCCGGGTTGACCTGGATGGACTCGACGATCAGCTCGATCTCGTCCGCGCCCAGGTCCCAGAGCAGCCGCAGGTGGCGCTCCCACAGGGGGGCGTCGTCCGGCCGGGGCGACCAGCCGCCGGGGTGGAACGGGCGGATCGTCTCGTTCCAGGAGAGCAGCCCGTCGAAGCGGTCGCGCAGCAGCTCGAAGCCGGGGGCTTCCTCGCACGACGGGGTGGTCTCGGGGATGGCCGCGTTGTTGGAGACGAGCAGCAGGCGGCGGCCGGCGGGGGCGAAGCGGCCCGCGTCGAGGGCGGCGGCGAGCGTAGCGGCCCCGTACAGCGTCGAGGCCAGGAAGATCTGGGTGCGGGGACGGTCGGCGCCGGCCGGGCGGGGGGCCTGGCCCGGGTCGGTCTCGCCGGTCTCGTCTGTCCGGGGTGCGCGGTCCGCGCTCTGGGCGCTCATCAGGCCGACACCTCCGCCCCGGCCGTACGCCGCCGGACCCTGCGCAGCCGTGCCGCGCGCTCGTAATCCATGGAATTCAGCGCATCCTTCAGAATGTCCTGCGGCATCCGTTTCATCGCCGCCGCGCTCATCGAGCGCAATGTTTTGGCCACGGCCGGTTCGAACCGTTCGATGGTGCCGAGCTGGTGGGAGATAATCGCGCAATACGTGCGCACGGCCTTCGGCAGCAATCGGTCCGCGTCCGCGTCCCGCGCCGTTTCCTCGATGACCTGATCAAATGCGTGGATGAAATCGAGCTGCCGCACATCGCCGATCTGCGTCAGCGAGGACGCGACGCCGCGCCGGTAGAAGACGCCGAGAAGTCCGGCCACCGCGAAAGTCCGCGCCTCGCGGTGCAGCCGCCAGATCCACGGCCGGTCCTCGGCGGTGCGCAGCCCGTGCTTGAAATGCAGCAGCCCGTCGTCCAGGAGCCGACGGTGATACATGCCCGCCCACGCGTACGCGTAATCCACGGACGTGGAGCGGTCCGCGGGCAGGATCGCCTCCCGCGGGTCGAGCACCACGCCGCGCCGGCCCTGCGGCACGCGGTGCACCGAGCGGGCCCGGCCCGAGCACTGGACATGGTCGGCGCGGACGAAGTCGACGCCCAACTCCTCTATGAAGAAGAGGAGTTCGGCGAAGTACCCGGGCGCCAGCCAGTCGTCGCCGTCCAGGAAGGTCAGATACTCGCCGCGCGCCGCGTCCAGGCCGGTGTTGCGGGCGGTGGCGAGGCCGCCGTTCTTCTCGTGCCGCACCAGCACCGCCCCCGGCAGCTCGCGCGCGGCCCGCTCCAGGAGCTCCGGCGTCCCGTCGCTCGAACAGTCGTCGACGAGAATGAATTCGAAATCCGCACGCGCATTGGCGCGCAGACTCCTCAGGGTGTCGGGGGCGTAGGTCTGCACGTTGAAGAACGGCACGATGACGGAGAGCTTAACCACCCGGGTGACGGTATGGGGCCGCCCGGCATTCGTCTTGACGCCCGGCGGGCGTCAAGGTGAACGAAGCGCGACCAATTGGTGAACCGGCCACGCCGAAAGGGCGGTTCTTCCGCCGTCATCCTGTTGTTTACCGACTGTTGCACTCGCGTTGGGCAACGAAACGGAATGAATTCCTATCGTCGGCGACGTGTCATCACGTACGCATTCCCCGCCGCGGGTAGCCGTCCTCGCCGATTCCGACACCCGGTGGAAATGGGGCGCGCTCACCGCGCACCGCATCGCCCCCGGCGGGCGGCTCGACGGATTCCTGCTGCGCGGCCGCGCCACCCCGACGGTCCGCCAGCTCGCGGAGGTCGGCGTGCGCGCCGACGCGCTCACCGAGGTCACCGGCGCCGAGTTCGTACGTACGGCCGACCGTACCCGCTACGACGTGATCGTGCTGGCCTGCGTCGGCGGCGCCGTCCAGGCCATGACGCACGGACTCGCCCGCTCCTGGGCCGGGCAGCGCCGCCGCCCCGCCGTCGTCACCGGCTACGTCGGCGTCGTCTACGAGAAGCTCGCGGACGGCCTCCTGCTCCGGCACGGCGCGGACGTCGTCCTCGCCAATTCCCGCCACGACGCCGAGCGGTTCCGCGACGTCTACCGCGGCGTCGGCGCGAGCGCCGACAGCGTCGTCGAATGCGCCCTGCCCTTCCTCGGCGGCGCCCCCTACACGCCCGCCGCCCCCGGCGAGGTCCAGGACCGCCCGTACACCGTCGTCTTCGCCGCCCAGCCCTCCGTGCCCGACAGCCGCGCCGGACGTACGTACCTGCTGAAGCGAGCCGTGCAGCACGCGCGCCTGCACCCCGAGCGCGAAGTGCTGATCAAGCTCCGCAGCAAGCCCGGCGAGCACACCACGCACATCGAGGAGCTGCCCTACCAGAAGCTCGCCGGCAAGCTCCCCGACGGCCTGCCCGACAACTGCCGCCTCGTCTACGGGCACATGGGCGAGGTCCTGGACCGCACCGACCTGCTGGTGACCGTCAGCTCCACCGCCGCCCTCGAATCCCTGCACCGCGCGGTCCCCACCGCCGTCCTCACCGACCTCGGCATCCGCGAGGCCCTCGGCAACCACCACTTCCTCGGCTCCGGCTGCCTCGCCTCCTGGGACCAGCTCGACGCCGGACACCTCCCCGAGCCGGACCCCCGCTGGACCGCGCGCCAGGGCGTCGCCGCCGACGGCTCGTACGAGCGGGCCTTCGACGCCGCCCGCGACCGCGTCGCCGACCTCGTCGCCGCCCCCGAACTCCCGCCCCTCACCCCCTACTACACCCCCGTCACCGCGCCCGGCTACCTGCCGGGCATCCTCGCCCGGCACGGCCTCGACCCCACCGGCCACCCCCTGCCGCACGCCGCCGCCGAACCCCGCGAGGTCAGCGCCCTGCGCCGGGCCACCCGCAACGCCATGCGTGACGCCGCCCGCGGCGCCTACCGGCACGGCGTACAGCGCGTCGCCCCCGTCATCCGCCGCATGGGCCAGCTGTGACGACGACCGATCCTCAAGGAGCCGCCATGCCCCCGACCGTCCTGGCCGTCATCCCCGCCCGCGGCGGGTCGAAGGGCGTGCCCGCCAAGAACCTCGCCGCCGTCGGCGGCCGGCCGCTCGTCGCCCGCGCCGTCCACGAGTGCCGGGCCGCCCGCCACATCACCGACGTCGCCGTCTCCACCGACGACCCCGGCATCGCCGCCGCCGCGCGCGGCGCGGGCGCCGTCGTCGTGCAGCGCCCTGGCGACATCGCGGGCGACACCGCCACCAGCGAGGCCGCGGTGCTGCACGCCATGACCGCGTACGAGGCGGCGCACGGCAAGGCCGTCGACGTGGTCCTCCTCGTCCAGTGCACCAGCCCGTTCATCGCCCGCGAGGACATCGACGGGGTCGCCGAGGCCATCCTCGCCGGTGGCGCGGACACCGCCCTGACCGTCGCCCCGTTCCACGGCTTCGTATGGCGCGGCCCCGACGCGGCCGACGACCTGCCCGCCGAAGAACCGGAA
>NZ_JBHVHQ010000571.1:0-5706 GCF_042800135.1 Streptomyces sp. NPDC057654
CGGCCCCGACCGCGCCTCTGGACCCGTCCTTGTCTGATCTCTCCGCCGCTCCGGCCCCGGTCACGGTGAAGTTCCCGCACCGCTCCCGCCGCGGCATCCTCCTCGGCCTATCCCTTCCCCAGCTCACCCTCGTCTCCCTCATGCTGGCGCTGCTGCTGGCCACGGTCGTCAGCACCGGCATCGCCGGCGCGCTCGCGCTCACTCCCTTGTGGGCGGCGGCCGGGGTCCTGGTGGCCGTGCGGCGCCAGGGCCGCTCCCTGATCGACTGGGCCCCCATCGTCGTGCGCTACGCCCGCCGGCACCGCACCGGGCAGCGCCGGTGGCTGGCCAGGCCGGTCTCCCGTCCCCGCACCGACGGCCTGCTGCACCTGCCCGGCACCACCGCCGCGCTGCGCGTGGTCACCCCCGACGGCTCCCGGGCCGCCGCCGTGCACGACCCCCACGCCCAGACCCTGACCGCCGTCGCCCGCGTCTCCTCCCGCGCCTTCGCCCTCCTGGACCCCGCCACCCAGACCCACCACGTCAGCGGCTGGGGCCGGGCCCTGGCGGGCATCGCCCGCACCGGACACCTCGCCGCCGTCCAGGTCCTGGAGCGCACCGTCCCCGACTCCGGCGACACCCTCGCCCGCCACTGGGCCCAGCAGGGCCACCCCCACACCCCGCTCGCCGGACCCCTCTACGCCGGCCTCGTCGCCTCCGCCGGACCCGCCGCCGCCCCGCATGAGACATACCTGGCGATCTCCCTGGACCTCAAGGCCGCCAAACGCCTCATCAACCAGGCCGGCGGCGGCCTGCCGGGCGCGTTCACCGTGATGGAGCAGACCACCGCCTCTCTCGCCCAGGCCGCCCGCAGCGCCGGACTGACCGTGACCGGCTGGCTCACCGCCCGCGAGATCGCCGCCGTCATCCGCACCGCCTACGACCCCAAGGCCCTCTCCCACCTCCAGCAGTGGTCCGAGACCGGCCGCGCCGAGGCCGACCCGGCCGCCGCCGGTCCCGTCGTCCAGGTCGAGGAGTACGACCGGCTCATCACCGACACCGCCCACCACGCCACCTACTGGGTCGAAGACTGGCCCCGCACCGAAACCAGCGCCGGCTTCCTGCACGGCCTGATGTTCACCGCCGGGGTCCGCCGCAGCCTCTCCCTCATCTACGTACCCCAGAAACTGGAGTCCGCGCTGCGCGACGTCCAGCGCAAGAAGGCCGCGATCATCGCCGACGCCGGCGAACGGCAGCGCCGCGGCATCGTCGACTCCGAGGCCGACAACGTCGAATACGCCGACGTCAAAACCCGCGAACGCCAGCTCATCGCCGGTCACGCCGATGTCGCCCTGACCGGACTGCTGACCGTCAGCGCGGAGTCCGACACCCAGCTCGACGCGGCCTGCGCCCAGATCGAAACCGCCGCCGGCACCGCCCAAGTCGACCTGCGCCGCCTCTACTTCCAGCAGCCCGACGCCCTCACCCTGGCCGCCCTGCCACTCGCCCGGACCGCCCTGTGACCCACCAACCCCCACCCCCAACCCCGACCGCGACCACGGTCCCGGTCCCGGATGCCGCGCTCATCGACGAGATCCACGACCTGCTCGCCGTACTGCAGTCCCTGCGGCGCCGTCACCAACAAGAGCTGGACGAGCACCGTAACGCGGACGGCGAAGTGATCGAGGAGCAGTACGCCGCCTACGAGGAGACCCGCACCGACACCGCCATCGAAGCCAGCGACGCCCTCGAAACCGTGACCCGCCGCCTGGAACTGCTGGCCGCAACCCCCGTACGCCGCGCCTTCACCGTCACCCTCACCGGCCCCGGCTACGACGAAGGCGAGGCCCCGTGGCTGTTCGTCGTGAACGCCACCGGCCTCGACGACGCCCACCAGACCCTCACCCGCCTCCCCTCCTTCCAGCGCTGGCTGGCCGGCAACCGCACCGCCCAAACCCCCGCGCCCGCCGTGGACCTCCTCGCCGACGAGAGCCACCCCGGCGTCCGCGCCCCCGGAACGTACAACGACCTGCGCAACGAACAGGCCGCCCTGACCGGTCGCACCGCCGCCTCGCACAGTGCTCCCGCCACCGCTCCCCCGACTCCCGGGCCGCCGTCCACCGCCCGCCCTCATACGCGCTGAGCCGGGCCCCGCCCGCCACCGCCCTGCCGCCCCGGCAGAAGGAACCCCTCTTGCCCTCTCCTCCCTCTCCCGCCCGTGAGGCGCACCCCTACCTGCGGGCGGCGACCGCCGGCCTGCGCCACCACACCCGCTCCCGCCCCACCGGGCCGCAGGTTGCGGACCGCGTGCACCTCGACGCCCTGCACGCGCACCTCACCGCCCTGCACCGGCTCCTCGACCAGCTCGCGGACGCCGCCCGGCCGCCGCATCCCACCACCGGCCGGCATCTGGCCACCGCCCACCTGCGGCTGTGGCAGGCCACCGCCGCCGTCCATGACGCCTTCCACGCCCTGCCGCACGCCGACGGCCCCGACTGCCACCCCGAGCGGCTGCCGGACGGCCCGCCCGTGCTGACCATCTGCCAGCGCCACCTCGCCGCCGGCCACGCCGTCCGCCGCAAATCCACCCCCGCCGGCCTCAACGCCCCCCTCCACGGCCACAGCACCACCTGCGCCCAATGAGGCGCACCCCCCGCCGCAACGAGCCCGCCATGTCCCACCGGACGGGCCGCCGCGCCTCCGCGTCCGCGCTGTTCACCCCGCACGGCACCGACCGCGCCGCCCGCAAAGCCGCCCGCCGCCGGCTCGCCGAAGCCACCACCCAGGCCCGCACCGCCGCAGCCCGCACGGACGGCCACGCGCCGGCCCAGGAAGACATGCCCGTCGGCGTCTTCGGGCCGGCCGGGCGGCCGGGTCCCGCCTCTGCCCGCGGTGCCAAGCTCCGTCTGCCCGCGCACCGCATGACCACCGCCACCGCCTCCGGCGCTTACCCCTTCCTCGCCGAGGGCGGCCTCGGCGCCGAGGGCCTCTACATCGGCAGCGACGTCCACGCCGAAGCCTCCTTCTGCTTCGACCCCTTCGCCCTCTACGGCAGACTCGACGGGTTCACCAACCCCAACGTGCTGCTCGCCGGGGTGATCGGACAGGGCAAGAGCGCGCTCGCCAAATCCGTCGCGCTCCGCTCCGTCGCCTTCGGCTACCGCGTCTACGTCCCGTGCGACCCGAAGGGCGAATGGACCGCCGTCGCCGAGGCCCTGGGCGGCACGACGATCGCCCTGGGCCCCGGCCTGCCCGGCAAACTCAACCCGCTGGACGCCGCCCCGCGCCCCGCCTCGGTCCCCGAGGCCGACTGGGCCGGCGAGATCCGCAAGCGCCGCCTGCTGCTCCTCGGCTCCCTGGCCCGCACCGTCCTCGGCCGCGACCTGCGGCCCATGGAGCACACCGCCCTGGACGTCGCCCTGGACGCCGTGGTCGCCCAGGCCGCCGCCACCGCACGCGCCCCGCTGCTCGGCGACATCGCCGCCACCCTCAACACCCCCCAGGAGCTCGACCGCGCCGGCGGCGCCATGTCCGGGCACCTCGGGGACGCGGCCCGCGACCTCGCCCACGCCCTGCGCCGCATGGTCCACGGCGACCTCGCCGGCATGTTCGACGCCCCCTCCACCGCCGCCTTCGACCCCGACAGCCCGATGCTCACCATCGACCTGTCCCGCCTCGGCGGCTCCGGCGACGACACCGCCCTCGTCCTCGCCATGACCTGCGCGAGCGCCTGGATGGAATCCGCCCTCACCGACCCCGCCGGCGGACGGCGCTGGATCGTCTACGACGAAGCCTGGCGCCTCATGCGCCACCCCGGCCTCCTCCAGCGCATGCAGTCCCAATGGAAACTCTCCCGCGGCCTGGGCATCGCCAACCTCATGGTCATCCACCGGCTGTCCGACCTGCTCACCGCCGGCGACGCCGGCTCCCGCGGCCGCGCCCTCGCCGAAGGACTCCTCGCCGACTGCTCCACCCGCATCATCTACCGCCAGGAAACCGACCAGCTCCACGCCGCCGCCACACTCCTCGGCCTCACCACCGTGGAACGCGACGCCATCGCCCACCTCAACCGCGGCCGCGGACTATGGAAAGTCGCCGGACGGTCCTTCATCGTCCAGCACCACCTCCACCCCAGCGAACTGCCGCTCTTCGACACCGACGCCCGCATGCAGTAAAGAGGCGCCGCGTTCACGAATACCGACGTACTGAACCCGCAAATCCCAGGAGTTCCTTGAAACGCCCCGCCGATTGCAGCGACGCCGAATGGGCCGAAATCCAGCAGTGCCAGGCCGAGCACGACAATCTCATGGACCAGGTCGCCGATCGAGAAGCCCAGATGGAACAAGGTTTCATCGACACGTACGACGAGTACGAATTCGACTACACCACCCCCGTCCGCCCCGCGCAGCCGCCGCATCCCGCAGACCACACCCAGCCGTCTCCGCTCCGCTCCACCTCGCACCGCAGCGGCCGTGCACGCTGACCACGAGGGCACCCCGGGGCGGCCCGCAGGACGCAGCGGCGGCAGCGGCTCGCGCCCGGCCGAGGCCGCCGCGGACGCGGACGCGGACGCGGACGGCACCACTGTGTACGGCTACGGCGATGCGGTCCTCGCCCTCACCGACCGGCTTAACGCCGCCGCCTCGTACGCGCAGGCCGCCGCCCTGCTGGACCAGGTCGTGGAACCGGCCCACGGCCTGCTGGAACGGCTCGCGGAGTTCTTCGAAGCGGCGGCCGAGAAGGCCCAGGAGGCCGCGGAGGACGACGGGTTCGACCTGGCGTACGACCTCGCCGACGCCGCCGCCCAGATCCGCAGCCTCACCGAGCAACTGCACGTGGCCGAGGACCGGATGCGCGCCCTCACCCCACCCCCGCCGCTACACCGGCCAGCAGCACCGGCCCACGCGCTGCCTCCGTCCCGGCCGGCTCTTCCTCCACCCCGGCCGCGCGCACGCTGACGCCGCCGTCCAGACCCCTCTCGTCCCCGGGAGCCCATGCCCACGCCCCGCACCGATCTGTCCGCCTTCGCCGCCGGCCTGGCCGCCCGCCTGCCCGGCCCCTGGACCAGCGTCTACCAGCGCCACGCCGCGTACCGGGACCAGTTCCCCCTGACCGAGCAGCTCTGGGATGCCGGCCACGTCGACCACGTCGTCAGCACGTACGTGCTCACCCACGACGCCGTCCTCCACGGCCCCGCAGGCCAGCGGCTCTACCTCACCGACCGGCCCCTGTACCCGAGCCAGTTCGTCATCGCTCCCCTCCAACCCGACGGCGACGGCATCAGGCCGCACCACTTCGAGGGCGTCGAGGAACCGGACGGCATCGCCGTCCCCCACGACCCCGCCCGCGCCGCCGCCCACGTCACCCGCCGGCTCCTGCCCCGCTACGAACACGCCCTGCGCGAGGTGTTCCGCAACACGGCCGACCAGCCCGACCCCCCGCACCGGGCCGCCCCGCCCCAGGCCGCGCAGGTGCTGACCCTGACCTACTACCCCGACGGGGCCCTCGGGGCGCCGTACGCGAGCGTGCCCTCCGCCGCCCGCGCGGCGCTGTACGCCCACGGCTTCCAGTACCACCCCCACCAGGCCGCCTTCCTCCTGCCCGCCGCCTACGGGGAAGACGGCCGCGCCCGGCGCGTCCAGGCCGTTGCCCGCAAACTCGCCGCCCGGGGCATCGGCGTGAACCTCCGCCACGCCGCACCGGATACCGCTTCACCCTCCGTCACGA
>NZ_JBHVHQ010000572.1:0-5704 GCF_042800135.1 Streptomyces sp. NPDC057654
GCTCCGCTAAGCGCGGCTACCGGGCCTTGCCCAGACGGCCCTGATCAGACGGGCCTTGCCCAAACGGGCCTGCCGCCGAGCGCGGCTACCCGTCCCCCGATTCCGCGTCCAGTTCCGCGGTCGTACGGCAGCCGCAGTCGGCCCCCGGCGGCGGCTCGACCGGCCCGAACCGGCATCCCTCCTGCCGATGCTCGGCCCGGCGCAGCGCGGCGACGGCGGCCTCCAGCTCTTCGAACAGCTCCCAGGACAGCACGGCCGCCACGGGTTCGCCGTCCTCGGTCAGCGCCGTCGGAATCCCGGTCGCCCGGACGCGGCTGATGATGGTTTCGAGAGCTTCGGCAGAGGCCGCCGCGGCGGCCGTGCTCGCGGTCGGCAGCTCGGAGAGCCGGTCGAGGATGTCCACGCCCGGACAGTACGAACCGGAGGGCCCCAGCGCAAAACCGCCGGGCCAAGGCAGTGGCCAGGGCATCATCCTCGGATGACCCACATCGGACTCGTAACCCTCGTCGTCCGCGACTACGACGAGGCCATCGCCTTCTACGTCGACGCCCTCGGCTTCGAACTCGTCGAGGACACCCGTATCGACGACCGGAAACGCTGGGTGGTCGTCGCGCCGCCCGGAGCGCGGGGGACGGCGGTGCTGCTCGCTCGGGCCGTCGGGACCGGGCAGGCGGCGCGGGTTGGGGATCAGACGGGCGGGCGCGTGGGGATGTTCCTCAATACCGATGACTTCGCGCGGGATTACGACCGTATGCGGGCGGCCGGGGTCCTCTTCGAGGAGGCTCCCCGGCGGGAGCCGTACGGCACGGTGGCGGTCTTCCGGGACCTGTACGCGAACCGGTGGGATCTGCTCCAGCCGTGCCGCGAGGGCTGAAGATCAGGCCGCCGCCGTCACCCGCCGCGTCGTGGCGATCGTCGCCGAGCCCACCACCCGCGTCCCGTCGTACAGCACGATCGCCTGGCCGGGGGCCACGCCCCGGACCGGCTCCGTGAAGGTGACGGACAGTTCGGAGCCGTTCACCGGGTCGGCGTGGACTTCGGTTTCGCCGCCGTGGGCGCGGAGTTGGGCGGTGTAGGCGGCGGGGGCGGTGGGCGGGGCGCCGCACCAGCGGGGGTTGACGGCGGTGAGGGCGGTGACGTCGAGGGATTCGACGGGGCCGACCGTCACCGTGTTGTTCACGGGCGAGATGTCCAGGACGTAGCGCGGCTTGCCGTCCGGGGCCGGGGTGCCGATGCGCAGCCCCTTGCGCTGGCCGATGGTGAAGCCGAAGGCGCCCTCGTGGGTGCCGAGCTTGGCGCCGGACTCGTCGACGATGTCGCCCTCGGCCGTGCCGAGGTGACCGGCGAGGAAGCCCTGCGTGTCGCCGTCGGCGATGAAGCAGATGTCGTGGCTGTCGGGCTTCTTCGCGACGGCGAGCCCGCGCCGCTCGGCCTCGGCGCGGATCTCGTCCTTGGTCGTGAGGGTGTCGCCCAGCGGGAACATGGCGTGGGCGAGCTGCCTCTCGTCCAGGACGCCGAGCACGTACGACTGATCCTTGGCCATGTCGGAGGCGCGGTGCAGTTCGCGTTCGCCGGAGTCGGTCCGTACGACCGTGGCGTAGTGGCCGGTGCAGACCGCGTCGAAGCCGAGGGCGAGCGCCTTGTCCAGCAGCGCCGCGAACTTGATCTTCTCGTTGCAGCGCAGGCACGGATTGGGCGTCCGCCCGGCCTCGTACTCGGCGATGAAGTTGTCGACGACGTCCTCGCGGAAGCGTTCGGCGAGGTCCCAGACGTAGAAGGGGATGCCGATGACGTCCGCCGCGCGGCGCGCGTCGCGCGAGTCCTCGATGGTGCAGCAGCCGCGCGCGCCGGTTCGGAAGGACTGCGGGTTCGCGGACAGCGCCAGGTGGACGCCGGTCACGTCGTGACCGGCCTCGACGGCGCGGGCGGCGGCGACGGCGGAGTCGACGCCGCCGGACATCGCGGCGAGTACGCGCAGCCGGGAGCCGTCGCGGGGACCAGTGGGCGCACCAGGGAAGTCGGCACCAGGGAAGTCAGTCATAGCCCGTCCAGGGTAACGGGCCCCCGCACCCCGGGCCGCTATGAGAAACCCGGCTACGAGAAACCCGGCTACGAGAGCGGACCCGGCCACGAGGGCCCCGCTACGAGAGACCCGCCGAGCGGGCGCGCGCCACCACCGGGCCGATCGCCTCCGCCACCGCCGCGACGTCCGCCTTCGTCGACGTATGGCCGAGCGAGAAGCGGAGCGTGCCGCGCGCCAGCTCGCGGTCGGTGCCGGTGGCGAGGACCACATGGCTGGGCTGGGCGACGCCGGCCGTGCAGGCGGAGCCCGTGGAGCACTCGATGCCCTGGGCGTCGAGGAGCAGGAGCAGGGAGTCGCCCTCGCAGCCGGGGAAGGAGAAGTGCGCGTTGGCGGGGAGCCGGCCGGCCGGATCGGGGTCGCCGCCGAGGATCGCGTCGGGGACGGCGGCGCGTACGGCCGTGATCAGGTCGTCGCGGAGCGCGCCGATCTCCCGGGCGAAGGTCTCACGGCCCTCGGCCGCGTGCCGCGCGGCGACCGCGAAGGCCGTGATCGCCGGGGTGTCGAGAGTGCCGGAACGCACATGGCGTTCCTGGCCGCCGCCGTGCAGCAGCGGTACGGGCGCGTACTGGCGGCCGAGGAGCAGCGCGCCGATCCCGTACGGGCCGCCGATCTTGTGGCCGCTCACCGTCATGGCGGCGAGGCCGGACGCCGCGAAGTCGACGTCGACCTGGCCGAACGCCTGGACGGCGTCGGCATGCATGGGGATGCCGAACTCCCCTGCCACATCGGCCAGTTCACGCACCGGCATGATCGTGCCGATCTCGTTGTTGGCCCACATGACGGTGGCCAGCGCCACATCGCCGGGTTCGCGCTCGATGGCCGTGCGGAGCGCGTCGGGGTGGACCCGCCCGTACGCGTCGACAGGCAGGTACTCCACCCGCGCGCCCTCGTGCTCGGCGAGCCAGTCGACCACGTCGAGCACGGCGTGGTGCTCGACGGGGCTGGCCAGTACGCGCGTACGAGCCGGGTCGGCGGCGCGCCGGGCCCAGTACAGGCCCTTGACGGCGAGGTTGTCGGATTCGGTGCCGCCGGCGGTGAAGACCACCTCGCTGGGGCGCGCGCCGAGGCAGGCGGCGAGGGATTCCCGCGCCTCCTCGACGATGCGGCGCGCCCGCCGCCCGGCGGCGTGCAGCGAGGAGGCGTTGCCGGTGACGGCGAGCTGGGCGGTCATCGCCCGCACCGCCTCGGGGAGCATCGGGGTGGTGGCGGCGTGGTCGAGGTAGGCCATGGTGGGACGATTCTACGAGCCGGGGTGGGGGCGCGTGCCGGGCGCATCGGCACAGGCCCCTGAGCGCCCCCTCTGCACCCTGGACAGCGGCTCGGGAGCTCGGCTCACGACGACTCGCGAACGGCTCGCGAACGGCTCGGGAGGGGCTCGGGAGCGGCGCCGGAGTCGCCCCGAAGCGGAGCAGCGGTTTCAGCCGATCGTCCCGCCCCTGTCCCCCGCTCCCTCAGGCCGTATCCCCGCAGCTCCCGGCGCGTACCCGGAGATCAGCGCACGATGGTGAACCGACCGCTCTCAGACCGGCAGACCTCGTCCGCATGCGTGCGAAGGTCCACGCTGTAGACGTATTCGCCGGCCGGAACAGTGCTCGGCAGCATGTCCTTGAAGGAGAACACGTCGGAGATCTGCTCCTCTCCATTCCAAGCGGTCTCCACGAGCTCGGGCGGTTCCCCGCCCGGCCGGATCTGAAACAGATTGATCGACAACACGGCCTCCGTGGGACTGGCGGCGTCGCGGTGGATGTCGATCCGGGCCTTGCCCCCGGCCCGAAGGACGGTGCCCGCTGCGGGCGCGGTGATGGTCACTCCGACGCAGCCGGCGTCGTCCGCGGGGGACGACAGGTGCGCGGAGTGGCGGCTCTGCGCGGTGGCGGCACCCGTGCCGAGCAATCCCGTGGCGAGGGCGGCCAGGCTCAGTGTTGCTGCGGCGGATCGGTGCATGCGGCATATACGACGCATAGGGGCTCCTTCCGAAGCGCCTGAAATGGCGCGTGGCGGCAGCCGCGGACGTGACGGCTACTACCGGCCATCAAAGGGCTGTCCTGAGGAGAGCCGCATTCGCGGTGGGCCGATCGGGTGACCCAAGCCCACCCAAGCCCCAGCCCCCAGCCCTTCAGTTCTCGGCCCTTCAGCCCCTCACCCCATCACCGGCCGTGCCAACTGGCGCGCCTGGGCCACCAGGCGGTCCGCGCTGTCCCAGACCTCGACGTCCTCCTCCATGAAGCCGCCCGCGAGATTGCGGGTGGTCAGGGCGACGCGCAGCGGGCCGGGGGCGGGGCGGCAGCGGATGTGGGCGGTCAGTTCGATGGTGGGGACCCAGCCCTTGAGGCCCAGCTCGAAGGCGGTCGGCGGGAGGGCGTCCACGGCCAGCAGCAGCGCCAGCGGGTCGGGGTCGCGGCCGTCCGCCAGGCCGAACCAGCCGCGCATCTCGCCGAGGCCGCTGGGTGAGCCGACGGCCCAGCCGCAGGTGGCGGGGTCGAGCCGGATGTCGAGACGGTCCGCGATCTCGGTGGTGTCCGGCACGTCGCCGTCGTGCCGGCTCAGGCAGCGCTCGTACGGGGGCAGGTTCGGCGGCTTGGCCGAGGTGCGGACGTCGTCGGGGAGCGTGTCGAGGTCGCCGTACGTGGCGAGGGCGCGGAGTCGCTCGACCTCGTTGCCGTCCGCGTCGTACTGGAAGAGGGACGCCTGACCGACGGAGAGCGTACGGCCCGTGCGTACGGTCTCGGTGCGTATGACGGCCGGGCCGGGGCGGGACGCCGAGAGGTAGTGCGCGGTGATGGAGTACGGGTTCGGGTGCGGCAGCGCCTCGCCGAGCGCCCGGCCGAGCAGGGCGAGCAGGAAGCCGCCGTTGACGGCGCCGAAGATCGTCCAGCCCGACGAGAGGTTCGCCTCGTACACGCCGTCCCCGCGCGGCGTGAGCGCCGAATCGCGGTCGAATTCACTGACGGACGCGTTGTCGCCGTAGCCGCCGTGGCTGCCGTTGCCGACGTGGCTACCGTTGCCGACGTGGCTACCGTTGCCGACGTGGCTACCGTTGCCGACGTGGCTGCCATTGCCGCCGTTGCCGCCGCGACTGCCGTAGCTGCTGTTGCCGCCGTGGCTGCCATTGTCTCCGTAGCCGCTGTTGCCGCCGTTGCCGCCGTTGCCGCCGTTGTCCCCGATGGTTGCCTGTGCCATGAACCGCACGCTACACCGAGGGGTTACCGACTGGTAAGGGCAATCCGGCGGTGCCCCCCTGAGGCTCGATACCACGCAAGTCCGGATTGTTCCTCACGCCTGATTGTTCCCCCGCGCCTGCGATGATGACGCCCATGCTTCACGTGCTCTACCTGGTGGGTGTCTCCGCTTTCGCCGCGAGCGGGGTACTGGCGGCCCACCGGGCCAACATGGACCCCTTCGGCGGGCTCGTCCTCGCCTTCGCCGCCGCGATCTCCGGCGGCACCCTCCGCGACCTCATCCTCAACCGGCACCCGCTCTACTGGACCCACGACTGGGTCCTGCTCACGATCATCGCCTGCGTGGGCGCCGCCACCATGGCCTTCCTGCGCTATCGCACACTGCCGCAGCGCACGCTGCTGGTCGTGGACGCCGTCGGCCTCTCCGTCGTCACCGTGATCG
>NZ_JBHVHQ010000573.1:0-5689 GCF_042800135.1 Streptomyces sp. NPDC057654
CGACCGTGCCCAGGCGGTCGGTCGGCGAGCCCGCGGGCGGGCCGCGGGCCGCCGGGGGCTGGTTCCTGGTGCTGCCCGCGCTGATCCCGATCCTCGTGCTGAGCGTCGGCCCGCTCCTCTACGGCATCGCGCTCGCCTTCACCGACTCCCAGTCGGGCCGCACCGCGCCCACCCGCTGGATCGGCCTCCTCAACTTCGGCGACCTGCTGCACGACTCCCTCTTCTGGGAGTCGTTCCGGGTCGGTCTGGTGTGGGCGGTCGGCGTCACCCTCCCCCAGTTCGTCCTGGCGCTCGGCCTCGCCCTCCTCCTCGGCCAGCACCTGCGGCTGCGCTGGCTGGCCCGCGCCCTGGCGATCGTGCCGTGGGCGATGCCGGAGGTCGTCGTCGGCATCATGTGGCGGCTCGTCTACCACCCGGACGCGGGCATCCTCAACGAGACGCTGGGCACCGGCGTCGACTGGCTGGGCGGGCTGTCCACCGCGCTGCCCGCCGTCGTCCTCGTCGGCGTCTGGGCAGGCATGCCGCAGACGACGGTGGCGCTCCTCGCCGGGCTCCAGAACGTGCCCGGCGAACTGCACGAGGCCGCCGCCATGGACGGCGCCGGGGCCTGGCGGCGGTTCGCCGCCGTGACCTGGCCCGCCATCAGACCCGTCGCCCTCGCCATCAGCGCGCTCAATTTCATCTGGAACTTCAACTCCTTCGCCCTCGTCTACGTCCTGACCAACGGCGGCCCCGGCGGCCACACCCGGCTCCCCATGCTCTTCGCCTACGAAGAGGCCTTCCGCTACGGCCAGTTCGGCTACGCGGCCGCGATGGGCTGCGTCATGGTCGCCGTCGTCGCCGTACTCCTCGCCGTCTACCTGGCGGGCCGGCTGAACGGGGACGAGCGATGAGCCCGATGAGCCGGGGCCGCCCCCGACGCCGCGCCGCCACCCGCGCCGGCCAGTACCTCGCCCTCCTCTGCTACCTCGTCTTCCTCGCCTTCCCCCTCGCCTGGCTGCTCTCCACCGCCTTCAAGCCCGCCCGCGAACTGGCCTCCCTCCACCCCTCCTGGATCCCTGACCACCCCACCCTCGACAACTTCCGGCAGGCGTTCGACGAGCAGCCCCTGCTGCGCGCCGCCCTCAACAGCCTCACCGCCGCCGCCTCGGCGGCCCTCGTCGCGACGGCCGTCGCCACCCCCATGGCCTACGTACTGGCCCGCCGTCGCACCCGGCTCACGCGAGCGGTGACCGGCTGGGTGGTCGTCAGCCAGGCGTTCCCCATCGTCCTCGTGATCATCCCGCTCTTCCTGATCCTCAAGAACCTGCGTCTGGTCGACACGGTGCCGGGACTGGTCATGGTGTACGTGGTCTGGGCCCTGCCGTTCGCGCTGTGGATGCTCACCGGGTACGTACGGGCCGTGCCGCGCGAACTGGAGGAGGCGGCGGCCGTGGACGGGGCGGGGCGGCTGCGCACCCTGGTCTCCGTCACCGCGCCGCTGCTCGCTCCGGGCATCGTGGCCACCGTCCTCTTCGCGTTCATCACCTCCTGGAACGAGTTCTTCTTCGCGCTCGTCCTGCTGAAGTCGCCGGAGCGGCAGACGATGCCCGTCGTGCTGACCCACTTCATCGGCGCGGAGGGCGTGGCCGACCTCGGCCCGCTGGCCGCCGCCGCGCTGCTCGCCACGCTCCCCTCGCTCGTCCTGTTCGCGTTCGTCCAGCGGCGGATCACCGGCGGGATGCTGGCCGGGGCGGTGAAGAACTGATGCGTAAGCGCCCACGAACCGGCCTCGCCGCCCTCGTCGCCTCCCTCGCCGTGGTCGCCCTCCTCCTGGCCGGCTGCTCCTCCGGAACGGACCGCGACGACGGCCGGATCACCCTGCGCTACCAGTCGCTCGCCTGGCAGGACGAGTCGGTGGAGATCAACAAGCGGCTGGTGCGGGAGTGGAACGCGGCGCACCCCGAGGTCCGGGTCGAGTACGTACAGGGGAGCTGGGAGAGCGTCCACGATCAGCTGCTCACCTCCTTCGAGGGCGGCGAGGCGCCGGACATCATCCACGACGCCGCCGACGACCTCGCCGACTTCGCGTACGGCGGATACCTCGCCGACCTCACCCGCCTCCTGCCCGAGCGCCTGAAGTCCGATATTCCGGAGAGGAGTTGGCGGACCGCGGCATTCGGCAAGGGCCTCTACGGCGTGCCGTTCCTCCAGGAGCCGCGCGTCATCATGGCCAATCGGACGCTGCTGAGGAAGGCGGGCGTACGTATCCCCGACGCCCAACACCCTTGGAGCTGGCCGGAGTTCGAGGAGGCCGCGAGGCGGATGACGCGCGGCGGCACGTACGGTGTCGCCTGGCCGCTGAAGGATCCGGTCTCCGCGACGCTCAACCTGTCGCAGTCCACCGGCGGCCAGGTCTTCCACCGGGGCGCGGACGGAAAGGTCGCCGTCCGCTTCGACGCCGCCGACCAGCGGGTGCCGCGCGTCATCCGCGACCAGGTCGTACGGGACCGCTCGGCCGCCCGTACGACGCTGTCCATGGGCGGCGCCGACACCCTGCCGGGGTTCTTCGGCGGCAAGTACGCGATGGTCCCGCTCGGCTTCTCGTACCGCCAGCAGATCGTCCAGCAGGCGCCCGAGGGGTTCGACTGGACCGTACTGCCCGCGCCCGCCGGACCCGGCGGCGAGCGGAGCCAGGGCGTGAGCCCGCAGACGCTGTCCGTGGCGCAGGACAGCCCGCACAAGGCGGAGGCGGCGCGGTTCATCGACTTCCTGCTGCGGCCCGCGAACATGGTGCGGCTCGCGAAGGGCGACTGGATGCTGCCCACGGGCGCCATGGCGCTCGCCGCCCCCGAACTGCACAGCACGCGACACGGCTGGGCCACGGGCGCCGCGCTCGCCGCCGACCTGAGCCCGGCCCCGGCCCGTTCGGTGCGCGGCTACCCGGAGTGGAAGGACAAGATCGCCACGCCCGCGTTCCAGGAGTACTACAGCGGCGCGATCGGGATGGTCGAGCTGCGCCGACGACTGGTGACGGACGGGAATCTGGTGCTGAAGCGGTACCAGAGGTGAGGGTGTACGGGGGGACTGTGTGCCGAGCACGACCGAACCCCGGGCCTTCCCGCCCGCGGGAGGCGCGGGGCCCAGCCCATCAGGGTGAGGGGCGGATGTGGTCGGCGGCGCGCTGAAAACAGATTGCACGATACGTTTCGTCTCGCCTAGTCTGCCGCTCATGCCAACGCCACAGCGTGCCCATATCGCCATGTTCAGCATCGCGGCCCACGGCCACGTCCAGCCCAGCCTGGACGTCATCCGCGAGCTCGTGGCCCGCGGTCACCGCGTCACGTACGCCATCCCCGAACCCCTCGCCGAACTGGTCGCGAGCGTCGGCGCGGAGCCCGTGATCTACCGATCGACACTGCCCACGGAGGAACAGCCCGAGGCGTGGGGGAGCGAGCTGATCGACCACGTCGAGATCTTTCTCAACGACGCGATCCAGGCGCTCCCGCAGCTCGCCGCCGCGTACGAGAACGACCGCCCCGACCTGATCCTGTACGACATCACGGCGTACCCGGCACGGGTGCTCGCGCACCGCTGGGACGTTCCCATCGTGCAGCTCTCCCCGAACCTGGTCGCCTGGGAGGGGTACGACGAGGAGCCTGTATCCGAGCCCTTCCGCGCCATGAAGGAGACCCCGCGCGGCGCGGCGTACGACCAGCGCTTCCGCGACTGGCTCACCGGGAACGGCATGACCATCGACCCCGATCTCTTCATCGGGCGGCCGGACCGGATCATCGCCCTCATCCCGCGCGCCCTCCAGCCCAACGCCGACCGGGTCGACGAGCGGCGCACCACCTTCGTCGGCTCCTGCCAGAGCGACGGCGGCCATCAGGGCGACTGGCGGCGCCCCGCCGGGCTGAGCCCCGACGACAAGGTGCTGCTGATCTCCCTCGGCTCCACCTTCACCAAGCTGCCGGACTTCTACCGCGAGTGCGTCAAGGCGTTCGGGGACCTGCCCGGCTGGCACGTGGTGCTCCAGATCGGCAAGCACGTCGAGGCGGCGGACATCGTCCCCGAGGGCGCGGCGATGCCCGCCAATATCGAGGTGCACCACTGGGTGCCGCAGGTCGCCATCCTCGGCCAGGCGGACGCGTTCATCACCCACGCCGGGGCGGGCGGCTCCAGGGAGGGGCTCGCCGCCGGGGTGCCGATGGTGGCCGTGCCGCAGGCCGTCGACCAGTTCGGCAACGCGGCGGTCCTGGAGGAGCTGGGCGTCGCCCGGCACGTACCCACGGAGGAGGCCACGGCCGAGCGGCTGCGCGAGGCCGTGCTCTCCCTAGTGAACGACCCGGCGGTGGCCGCCCGCTGCGCCGAACTCAAGGCGGAGCTGGCCGCGGAGGGCGGCACCCCCCGCGCCGCCGACCTCATCGAGGCGAACCTGCCGGGCTGACGGGGGCGATATCGGCACTCCGTCGTACGTACGGACCCACGGCGCGGCCGCCGGCGGGGGGAGGGCCGGGCTCCGGATCAGCGGAGCCCGGTGCCGCCGAGCTGGGCGAGCAGGGCGGACAGCCGCCCGATGTCCTCCTCTTCCTCGTCCGGCGTGACGCCCTATCGGAAACCTCCCGGAAATCCTCACGAGCGCCCCCGTCGGCAAATCGGCCGACCAGGCGGTGAGCCGGGTGGGGGGCGGCCTGATCGGGCCGCCGGGTAAAACGTGGCAGCTGTTGCCAATTTACTGTCCAATTTGCCGCCGTTGGTTGGTGTTTGGAATTCCTTAGAGGCGTTGCGTACCTCACACATGGCTACGGAAGTTGAATTGAGCGTGTCAATCCGACAGTGTTTCGAGTCATCCCGCAGCGGATCTTCCCGCGGTCCGGGCGCGCGGCGAGAAGGTTTGCCGCTCGTCGAGCCGCCGGAGACGGTCATCGACCGCCGTGCCTTCCCCCCACGAGGCGCGGCGGTCGATGGCTTTTTTCATGTGCCGTCCTCCGGTTCCGTCACTCGACGGGCCGCATATCGGCGCGGGATGGGCAAGGGCGATCTTCGGCCGCGGTCATATCCCAAGGGCACCGTCGCCCTCACCCGAAGTGCCCCTTCTGAGCAGGGAATTCGTAGTTGATGTGCACAGCACGGAGTTGGCCGGATTGCCATTGATCGTCACGTGGGGGAGTGCCAGCATGAACATGTCGCCACGCCCGTTGACGGCCCGGCAGAACCGGCCGGACGATCACGGGACGCTGTCGGCGATTCCAGACAGTCCACCGGGGGGAGACGAGTCGGTTGTTCAGGTCGTGTTTACGCGAAACCTGTTCCACGCATATGCGGTGTACTCGATCTCCGAGGTCTCCGGAATCCGTGGCGTCCTCGTCGTCCCCTGAGCCGGCAGCCCGGCCGCTTCTCGTGCCCCACGGGTGCGTCGAAGGGCGGCGGTGCGGGTGAACACGCATCTCGCCGTGGGCGGCGCACTCGCCGGCGTCTATCTCGCCGCCGCCGCTCTCGTCCTCGCCTTCGCGGCCCGGAGCCGCGACGGCTCCCTCGCCAGGAACGCTCTCGTGGGAGCGCGCACCCGCCGTACGCGAAGCGGCGACGCCGCCTGGCGCGACGGGCAGCGCGCGGCGCAGCGACGCTACGTACGTCTCGTTCCGGTACTGGCCGCCGCCGCGGCCGCGTCGCTCGGCAACGCCTTCGCCGGCGGCCCGTTCTGGGT
>NZ_JBHVHQ010000574.1:0-5673 GCF_042800135.1 Streptomyces sp. NPDC057654
GCCCTCAGCACGGCGTCCGGCGGTTCGGCGGCGACCAGGACCGTCGGCGCGACGGCCCGCAGCCCCAGGGCGCGCAGCTCGCGGTGCGCGGCGAGCTCCCGCACCAGGGCCTCGTCGTCGGAGCGGACGCAGCAGGCGGTGCGTACGACCCGTACCCGGCCGTGCGTACGGGCGGTGTCGCCGATCAGGTATGCCAGGGGCTGCGGCAGCGCTCCCGAGGCGGACGCGGCCGTCAGTTCGGCGGTCAGCGCGGCGGGGGCGTGCCCCGCGTCCAGGGCGCGCCGCACGGAGTCGGCGGTGAACCGCCAGGTCACAGCGTTCCCCTGTGATTCGCGGTCAGCGCAGGAACCGAGGAGATCGGCGAGCCCGGCCGACGGCGCGCCGGGGGCGACGGCGGTCAGGTCGGCCTGGAAGTGGGCGTGTTCGAGCGGCGGCGGCAGGAGGCGGCCCAGTTCGGCGCGGAGCGCGGCGGGACCGGCGAGCAGCGCCCGGCCGAGCGGGCTGAGCGCGCCGTGGGCGACGACGCCGAGGAACGCCGCCTCGCTCAGGGTGTGCGCCGCCCGTCGCTCCGCCATCGGCTGGCCGGAGACGGCGAGCGGGCGGTACCAGTCGGCGGTCTGGATGAGCTCGTGCAGCGGCTGGAGCGCGTCCGGGGCGTCCGCCGACGGCGGGGGCACGGCGGCCCCGGTCCCCTCGGGAAGCGCGGCGAGGGCCTCCAGCAGCGCCCTGCGCAGCGGCGCCGCGTACCGGTCGTGACCGCGTACGAGCGTGGCCGGCGGCTCCCCCGGCGCCCCCAGCGTCGGAATGCCGTGCAGCTCCGCCCAGGCCGTCAGCACGGGCGCCAGCCGCTCGCCCGCGGGCCGCGCCATCCACTCGTCGTACGCGGCGGTGGGCAGCGCCGTCGTGCCCCCGCGGTCCCGGCTGAGCGCGATCAGTCCGGCGGCCTCGGCGGTGTCGAGGAGCAGCCGGGCGTGGCCCTCTCCGGTGCCGGCCGCCTTGGCCAGCCGCTTGGTCTCGCGGACGGCCAGCCCGCCCGACTTCCGCAGAGCCGCGGGCTGCGCGGCGAGGGCGGCGAGGAGCCGGTCCACGGCGGCCGAGAGGGCGGACGCGGCGGCCTGCGTCTCCCCGGCGACGACGGCGGGGTCGGTCCGCGTCAGGGCGTCGGGCGCGGGCCTCGGCGCGTGGCGGGCGAAGTCCCCAAGGCCGAGGGCGCCGATGAGCTGCGGGACGCGGGGCGGCACGACGATCCGGCCGTCCTCGGCGGGTGCGGCGAGCCCGTCCTCGTACAGCGCGCCCAGCGCGGCGGCGACGGCCTCCCTGTCGGGCCCGGGACTGTCCGCGCCGAGCGCCTCGTACGCCGTCGCGGCCGGTACGGGCTCCGCGGCGAGCTGCGGGAACGACAGGCTGTGCGACATCAGCGCCTCGAAGCCGGCCCCGGAGCGCGGTGCGGGCGGCCGGGGCGGCGCGTTCTGCTCCGCGAGCCGCTGTCCGGCGCGGGCGACGGCGGCGAGGAGCTGGAGCCGGGGCCGGTCGAGCTGGAGGACGAGGTGGTGGACGGTCTCGTACGACCACAGGGCGGTGGCCAGCCCGCGCAGGGAGGTCGGCGCGGGCCGGTGGGAGAGAGGCTCGCGGTGGCGGGCGAGGAGGCCCGCGAGCTGCTCCGGGGTGCGCTGTCCGAGCGCGCGGGCGAGGGTGTCGAGGCCGTCCATGGCCCCGACCCTACTGGCCGCCGGGAACCCCGATCACGCAGGTGGGAGGGGCCTGCGTGGGCAGGGCGCTGGGGCGCTTGGCCGGGGCCGGGATCGGGTGGATTCTGGTAGCAGGAGATGCGTGGCGATGCGTACGGGCAGCGAACCGGTGCAGGCACGCAGCCCGCTCAGGCTCAGGTGCGGGCTGGCCGTGTGGGGGCTGGCGTGGGCCGTCGCGGGGACGGTCGTCTTCGCGGAGTTCGGCCGGCCGGGGTGGGCGATCGCCTGCGGGGTGCTCGCCGCGGTGACGGGCGCGGACCTGTTCATGGTGATCCGCCATATCCGCCAGGGCCCGCACTACCAGCCGGGCCGGGACGTCCCTCCGTACGACCCGGCCAAGGGCGGCGACCGCGGCAGGCGGAGCGGCCCGCGATAGTCGCGTCGCTCACCCAGGGGCGCGCAAAGCGCCTATAGGACGCACTGAACACCGATAGGAGGGGCGGTACGCGGAATCGGCCGCCCCTCCGGCCGTTCGCCCGGGTGTCAGGCCGCTCCTTCGTCGAAGCGGGCCGCCTCGATGAAGTCCGGCCGGGGGTCGAGGGCCGCGGCCAGACGGAAGTGGCGGATGGCCTCGGCCTTCCGGCCGCCGCGCTGGAGGGTGCGGGCCAGGGCGAAGTGGGCGAAGGCGTTGTCCGGTTCACGCTCCAGGACCAGCTGGAATTCCAGTTCGGCGGGGCGCAGTTGGGCGGCGTCGAAGAAGGCGCGGGCGCGCAGCAGGCGGGCCGCGGTGTTCTCGGGATGGGCGGTGATGACCGAGTCGAGGAGTTTGACGGCCCCGCGCGGATCGCGGGCGGCCAGCAGCTGCTCCGCGGCGCGGTAGTCGATGACGTGGGTCTCGGGCGTCGGCTCGGGCACGTGCCGTTCCCCTTCCTGGATACAGATCCCGGATACGGACTCCCAGTCGCGGGCTCCCGGTTCCGGACCCCCGGTTTCGGGCTCCCCCATGCGGAACGCCGGAGTCCGGCCGCGGGCATGCGTGATCACGGCGTACGCCCATCCCAACGCGGCGCGGCCGCACCCTATTCCGATCGCGTGCCGCGCCTATTCCGGCCGATGCCCGGACGCCCCCTCGGCCCGCTCCACCAGCTTCGCCCAGACCTCGCGGACCTGCGGCTCCAGCGCGTCGAGCGGACCGTCGTTGTCGATGACGAGATCCGCGACCGCCAGCCGCTCCTCGCGCGTCGCCTGGGCCGACATGCGCGCCCGCGCGTCGTCCGGCGTCATGCCGCGCAGCCGTACGAGCCGGTCGAGTTGGGTCCGGGGGGCGGCGTCGATGACGACGACGGCTTCGTAGAGCGGCGCGAGGCCGTTCTCCGCGAGGAGCGGCACGTCGTGGACGACGATGGCGTCCGGGCCCGCCGCCGCCTCCAGCTCCGCGGAGCGGGCGCCCACCAGGGGGTGCATGATCGCGTTGAGGGCCGCGCGCCGGCCCGGGTCCGCGAAGACGACCGCGCCCAGCGCGGGCCGGTCCAGGGAACCGTCGGCCGCGAGCACCTCGGGCCCGAACTCCGCGGCGACGGCCGCGAGTCCGGGCGTGCCGGGCTCCACCACCTCGCGCGCGATCTTGTCGGCGTCCACGACCACCGCCCCGTAGGAGGCGAGCAGCCGTGACACCTCGCTCTTGCCGGCGCCGATCCCGCCCGTAAGGCCCACCTTCAGCATGCGGCCCACGCTATACGGCCGGGGGTCACTGGCCCCCGTCGCCCTCGCGGTCGGCGAGGAAACGCTCGAACTCGGCGCCCAGTTCCTCCGCGGAGGGCAGTTCCACGGGCTCCGCGACGAGGTTGCCGCGCGCCTCGGAGCCCGCCACCGCGTCGTACTGGTGCTCAAGGCCCCGTACCAGCGCGACCAGTTCCTCGTCGCCCTCGCCGATCTGCCGCTCGATCTCCTCCTGCGTGCGCAGCGCCTCGGTGCGCAGCGAGTGCGCGGCGCTCGGCAGGACGAGCCCGGTGGCGGCGGTGACCGCCTCCAGCGCGGTGAGGGCGGCGTCGGGGTAGGACGAGCGGGCCACGTAGTGCGGGACGTGGGCCGCCACGCCGACGACGTCGTGGCCCGCCTCCGCGAGGCGGTACTCGATGAGGGCCGCCGCGCTGCCGGGCACCTGCGCCTCGTCGAAGAGGGCGGCGTGGCCGGGCATGAGGTCCGTGCGGTTGCCGTGCGGCGTGACGCCTACGGGCCGCGTGTGGGGGACGCCCATGGGGATGCCGTGGAAGGTGACCGACAGCCGTACGCCCAGCCGCTCGACCATCTCGCCCACGGCCGCCGCGAACCGCTCCCACTCGACGTCCGGCTCGGGGCCGGTCAGCAGCAGGAAGGGCGCGCCGGTGGCGTCCTGCACCAGGTGCAGCTCGATCTTGGGCGTCTCGTACGCGGTCCAGCGGTTGCGCTGGAAGGTGAGCAGCGGGCGGCGGGCCCGGTAGTCGACGAGCCGGTCATGGTCGAAGCGGGCGACGACCTGATGCGGCAGCCCGTCCAGGAGCCGCTCGACGATCTGCTCGCCGGTCTCGCCGGCGTCGATGTAGCCGTCGAAGTGGTAGAGCATGACCAGCCCCGCCGAGTCCTGGGCGAGGGCCAGGTCGGCTACGGCGAGCCCCTTGGGCTCCCATTCGTACAAACCCTGCGGATCCAGCACAGTGACCGCTCCTCCTCGTGTTTCCGTCATGAAGAACACCGGGCGCGGGCCCGCCATTCCCGCTTGCCGCTTCCGGGAGTTGAGGCGGAGTCGCTGGTATGGGCACGGGCCGATCCGGTGCATCGCGCATGCGTCCCGGTGGGTTGACGCTGCGTCAGGCAGGCCCTAGGTTCGCGAACCGCTGCACGGATTCATATCCACGCCCCCCGTTCACATACTGGAAAGGATCTCGAATGCGTGCCAGACCGCTCCGGACGGCCCCCACCGCCGCCCTGCTCGCCGCCGCCGGCCTCGTGGCCGCCGCGACGGCCGCGAACGGCGCCCCCGTCGCCGGTCGCGCCCCGTTGGCCGCCTCCCCCGCGTCCGTCGTCTCCGTCTCCACCGCGGCCCAGCTCAAATCCGCCCTCGCCGCAGCCAAGCCCGGCGACACGATCCAGCTCGCCGACGGCACGTACAACGGAAACTTCAAGACCACCGCCCACGGCTCCGCGTCCGCCCGGATCACGCTCACCGGTTCGTCCAAGGCCATGCTCACGGCCGGCGGCGGCTACGGACTCCACCTCAACGGGGCCTCGTACTGGACGGTCAAGGGCATCACCGTCACCGGCGGCCAGAAAGGGATCATGATGGACGGCGCGGACGGCGTCGTCATCGACTCGGTCACCGTCCACGGCCTCGACATGGAAGGCGTGCACTTCCGCAAGTCCAGCCGCGACGGCCTCATCGAGAACTCGAAGATCTACGACACCGGCAAGGACGGCCAGGGCATGGGCGAGGGCGTCTACGTCGGCTCGGCCGGCGGGCTCTCCGACAAGAGCGACAACGTACGGATCCGGTCCAACACCATCGGCCCGGACGTCCGCGGCGAGAACGTCGACATCAAAGAGGGCACCACCGGAGCGCGGATCTCCGGCAACACCTTCGACGGCAGCGGCCTCAGCAACGCCAACTACGACGATTCCTGGGTCGACGTGAAGGGCAACGGCGTGGTCGTAGAGAACAACACGGGCACGCACACCAGCAACGACGGCTACCAGACCCACACCCAGCAGTCCGGCTGGGGCTGCGGCGCCGTATTCCGCGGCAACAAGTCCGACCTGAACGGCGCCAAGGGCTCCTCGCGGCTCGCGATCAACGTCACCAACTACGACGCGAGCAGCTGCAAGGCCACCGTGTACGCGAGCAACACCGTCTCCGGCGGCAGGGGGCTCACGAACATCAAGGTCACCGACGGCGGCTGAGCACCGCGCCGCCGGGCACGCCCGCGCATGAGTAAGGCCCGCTCCCCATTGG
>NZ_JBHVHQ010000575.1:0-5672 GCF_042800135.1 Streptomyces sp. NPDC057654
GTGTCTTTGTGCGGTTCGAGCAGGGCGAAGTAGGTCTCGCGCTGATGCTCGGTCAGCTTGCCGTCGAGCGAGAGCGCCGACCGCAGTGCCTTCAGCGTGTCCGCCGCCGACGCCTCCCACAACGTGTGGGCCCGCTCCTGGATGTCCCCGATGGTGGCGTACGCCGCACCGGGGAAGCACCGGACGTACCAGTCGAGCATCTTGCCCACCTGCGGCGTCAGGTTGAAGTGCCACCACTTCGGGGACGCCTCGCCGTCCTTGCCGTCGGCGCACAAATTGATGGCCTCGGCGAAGTCGTGCAGCACCGCGGCCCGTACGGTGAACCCGAGGTATTCGGTGGGGACGATCTGGTCGAGACCGGCGGCCACCGACCAGGCGAGTTCGCCCGCGATCTGGGCGACGGACTCCCTGCTGCGGTGGCGCAGTACCCACCGCTTGCGGACGTCGGGGCGGTCGTACAGGGCGTGCTGGAAGTCGGCGGCGAACCGGTCGCGCACCTCGGCCGCGCCGGGCGAGAGGGCGTCGCGGTCCCCGGCGGACATCGCCTCCCCGACCCCCGTGTAGGAACGCTTACGGGCCTCCACCCAGTCGTCGGCCACTGCGCGGGCCCACTGGTCGCGGCCGCCGACGACGGCCTGCGGCCGCGGGACCTCGCTGTTGCCGCGCGAGATGTAGGCACGCAGCGTCGAGGAGGTGATGCCGCCCAGTTCCGCCAGCTCCGGGGCGCCGATCAACTGCGCCCCGGTCAGCTCGGGACTGGAGACGTCCACCACGCACCGCTCCAGTGGCAGCGCGCCGTCCTGCTCCTGGTGCTGTTGGGCCCACAGCGCCAGGTGGTCGGGCCAGTTGCCCGGCCGCGCGGCGTCCGGGTCGAAGGCGGTCACCTCGCCGATGTACGCCTTGGCCGGGTTGGTGCGGCCGTCGAGCAGGTCGGCGGCGGTGACGGTGACGGCCATGCGGGCCTTGCGCCGCTCGTAGTCCTGGGTGACGGGGTCCCAGACCTGGCTGGGCCGGTACCAGGTGGTGCCGTTCCACCAGTAGCCGCCGGCGCGGAACAGCAGCTGCTCGTCGCCCCACTCGGTGTGCAGGAAGGAGGTGTCGTCGTCGCGTACGAGCAGCACGGTGCGGCCGTGCTCGGGGCGGTAGCGCACCGCCCAGCCGAGCGTGTGGTCGAGCGGGTCGGTGGTGAAGGCCCGCCAGCTCTTGTCGGAGCGGTTCTGGTCGAAGCGGCCCCACATGCCCTCGCCCTGGTTGCGGCCGACGGCCTCGATGGCCTCGGGCCCCTCGTCGAGCGGGAGGTGGGAGTCGTCGATGAAGGGCAGGCCCGGCACCGGGTGGTCGGTGCGCAGGCCGTTGGCGAGCGGAAGAACGCGACTCAAGGCTGATTCCTCGTTTCACTCCGAGTGATGCATGACTTGTGCATCACTAAACCTGTCTCCCTTGTACATGCTCAGCAACCCTCTTTGTGCAGCGAATTTCGGCCAATCCCGCCGGGCGGCGTCTGTGCATCGCGGACAGGGGATCGAGTGATTGCCGGGCGACTGCCCCGATTCATAGGTGGTCCCCGATGTAACGAGTGCTCCCGAGCTGCTTGATCAGTGGGAACTCTGTTTCATGTGTCGTTACTTTCGCCTTGTCTTCTGAAACACGCACATGAACAAAACGATCGGCGGCGCTCGCGTCGCAGACGAGGCGATGCTCAACATGGCCCTGCACCTGCGCGACGTCGAGAAGCTGTGCCTGCGCGACATCGCCTCCCGACTCGTCATCACCACGGGCGCGAAGAAGGGCCAGCACCCCAGCGCGCCCACCGTCATGCGGATGCTGCGTGACCACGACGAGCAGGTGGCCGCCGCCGAGTTGGAGAGCCGGTGATCCGGCCGGAGGCAACCGCTCGACAACGCATCCGCCGGTCTCACCTGACCCTCCCCACAGTTCAGCCTCAGTCGGACCCGTCAGTTCCAACAGGTCCGACTGGGGCTGGCGTGTTCTTCCGGGCTATCCGGGCGGTGGGTCCAGCTGCTGCTGGAGGCGGGTCTTGCGGGGCTCCCGCAGCCGCATGTACTCGCACAGTTCGGCGTCCCGGGGGAACGCCACACCAGTCGACTCGGCGAGGACCGGGAAGAACGCCCGGGCGTCCTCCGACTGCGGAGTCGTGGTCCACCGGTACCCGTCAGCGCCGCGCAGGGCGAAGCGCACCATGCGCGAGCCGTACCCGTGGCGCTGCCACGGCCCGGTGACCCGGATCTTCGCGATCAGCCCGAGGCGGCACACCGCGCAGGACTGCCAGACCAGGCGGGAGAAGTTGTAGTCGTCCGGCGCGCACGCCTGGACCTCCTGCATCCCAGCCGGGGTGGTGGGTGTCAGGTGGTGCCAGGTCTCCGTGGCGGGATCGACCTTCCACTCCAGGCTGTTGAACGGGACGGCCGGCGGGGCGGGCGGTGCGGTGTCCCGGCCGTGGAAGGCGTCGACCAGGCGGTGCCATAGGGAGCCGCGCGGCCGCGCTGGGTTCGGCTCGTGCGTCCCGGGGTCCTGTCCGCCGGTTTCACCGCCGCTCACCAGTCGTCAGGTGCGCTGCCCACCCACGCGATGGACTGCCCCTCGCTGTTGCGGCTCCAGTGCGGTTCCTCCATCGAGGTCTCGTGGCCGTCGGGCAGGACACAGATCCGCCCCCAGCAGCCGTGCTTGCCTGCACAGACTCCGGTGAGCCGGGCCGCGGTGCCGTCGCTCGCGCACGTCTGGTCGTAGCGGTCCTGGAACGGCTGGAGACAGTTCTTCCAGATACTCGCGGTGCTGTGCGACGAACGCCTCCAGGCACGTCACGTACCCGGGTTGCTCGCCCTCGTCCACAGCGCTCAGCGCCACGGCCAGGATCTCCGCCGACACCCCGGGGGGACGAGGAAGCTGCCGGGGTCGGTCAGGGCCAACGTGTATCGCTGCGCCGCCGCCAGGACCTCCTTCGCGCCCAGCGCCCAGGCCGGAGTAGGTGCCGGTTCCTCCGCTGGGGTGCCGCGGCGGCTGCCGGAGGCGGGCGAGGAGCACGGCGCTGGAGGCGGCGTGCCCGCGTTGAGCAGTGGCGGTGGTGTCGGTGAGCCGACCGGGCCTCCAGTGCCTGTGGTGCGTGGCGCTGTGTGTGGGCGTGGGGTGGTGACGGGTGATCAGGTCCGTGCCCTCTTGGTCCTCTTGCCGGAAGTGAAATAGATCATGGAGATTTCAGGGTAAGCGGGAGCAACCATTCGTGTTCGTCCCATTTGGTCGGGTGGTTTGCCGTCGGTCGTGGGCTGGCTGGGTGGAGATTTCGCTTTCTTCGGTCTTTATCTCGGTCATATGATCCCCGGCATGGCTGCTGCGTGATCCTGTTCGGCGCGACGGCCTTCACCTGCCCTCTGCCTGAGAAAATGGGATCAAGTGAAGCTTCGCCGCGTTCCTGCGGTGGCTGTCGTTGTGGTCAGCCCCGCCCTACCGTTCTCCGCCGCTCCGCCCTTAACCAATGTCGGACACGCCGCCCCCAAGCTGAAGCAGCCGAAGGTCTGCGCCGGGCTGAAGAAGTTGAAGACGGCATTAGCTGACCTGCACTTGGACAGGCACTCGCTCAACGCCGCAGGCCTCGCCCAGCGCAAGGCGGCCGAGGCAGCAACGGCTGACAAGGCCTCCACTGATGATGCCCTCACTGATGCCAGGGCCGAGTTGGAGGCGACCAAGGACGACGGGCTGGGAGGCCGGGGCGCGGAAGGCGGCCAGGGGAGCCGTGGCCGACGCCCAGAAGGACACCGGGGCCAAGGCGGCCGAGTAGGGCGCGGCCGGGAAGATATCGAACGACGCCCAGGTGAAGCAGGCACAAGCGCGCCCCTCGGCCCAGGATTCCCACGCGAGAACCTTCACGGCCAAGGAAGCGGCCGGCATGGTGTTCACGGCCCCGACCGCTGCGTGAGGGGTACGGCCTCGGCCTTCCTCGCGAACGATCTGTCGTCCGAGGCCCCCGCTGGGGCCACGATCAACTTCTCTTTCGGGGCGACCAGCGCCGCCGATCAGCGGAACCCGTGCGCCCTTGGCCTGACGCGGCGCTACGACTTCAAGGTCGTGCCCCGGTGGTCCGGCGAGGTCGACGACACCGACCGGCTGGCCCCGCGGCCGAGCGTCCCCGCGGAAGGCGGCACCACCAGGCGGGTGGACGTCTACGCCAAGCAAGTGCCAGCCCCCGCGAACGGCAGCCTTGCCACGGCCGGCCAAACCTCTGCCCTGTCCCAGACCGTCCTCGTGGTCGCTACCGTCAGGCGGCATGTGAGGACGAGTCTGGACGGCACATCTGCTTCGAGCCGCTCCTCTTCCTGAACTGACGGAGTGCCCGGAGCTCGCGCGGGCTCCGTACGACCGTGATGGCTCGCTCTGGCGGGAAGTGGTGCCCGGTGTCCGCGAGGGCGGGCCGCCGTCCCGGACACCAGCGCTCCCCGGACGGCTGCGGACATGGTACGGGCGCCGGCTACGGAGTCGGGTGATCGGCGGCGGCGCTTGCGGTGCCGACCGGGAAGACGCTCCGCTCCGACTACCTCCCGGCTTCACGCGCACCGCGTTCCTGCGAAGCGGGGCTTCCGTGGCCGCCGTGAGCAACCGCTGCCGTGATGCGTCGACAAAGCCACTGCACACATGAGGCCACCCCTACCGGGCTGCCTGTTCGAAACAGCAGAAGGGATTGCTGAAACAGAATGCGCAAAAGACACACAGCCTCCGTACGTATACGGGGCGCCTTCACACGCGGGATCGTGACCGCCACCGCGCTGATCGCGGTCACCGCCGTAGCCGTACCGGCCGCTGCCGTTGCCGCGCCGTCGGGTGCGGAGGTCATGTCGGCCGGCATCGGTACCAGTGACGAACAGCGGGTCGATGCGGCGTCGGTGGTCCATCTGGATCCGAGCCCGGACGTGCTGCTGCTCAGTGACCGGGACTTCATCTTCGCGCTGTGGGAGAAGGCCCGGGACGCCGGAGAGCGTCTGGAGGCGGTACGCACCGCCGCCGAGGAGGCCATGGGCAGCACTTCTGCCGACGATCACGTGCGGTTCATCGCCACCGGCATCCATCAGGCGTTCGAGGCGGACAAGCAGCGGGAGAAGGACCGGGCCGACGCCGAGCGGGCGGCCCGGCAGTCCAAGGCCCAGGCGCTGATCGCGGTGGGCATCCCGGTCGCTCCGGACCTGCTGGGTCTCAGCGACGACAATTTCATCCGCAAGGTCATGCAGCACCCGGACGCGGGGGCGGAGGTCAAGGCCGCGGCGGCGCGCGCATTGGCGGGAAGTCCGGCCGACTGGCGGGAGTTCATCACCAACGGGGCCCGTGAGGCGCATGACCGCGATGTGGCCAAGGAACTCGAGGAACTGGAGGAGAAGAACCGCGAGGAGGCCCTGGCTACCGACCCCAGTACCGGAAAAACGGAGGCGCGGGCAGTCACCGATGTGATCGTCGGCGAGGGGAGCAAGAACCTGGTCGAGGTCGCCATTGCCTCCGACGCTGGCACCGGGAACGCCATCGGCAAGCTCGCTGCCACCGGGAATCACCCGTTCTGGGCGGCGCAGCAGGGACGCTGGCTAGAGATCTTTAATGGTGGGGGTTCTGGTCCTGCTGACGGTTGGGCCCATGTGCGCTATGCCGGAGGTATGCGGTATCCCGATGGTGGTGGG
>NZ_JBHVHQ010000576.1:0-5664 GCF_042800135.1 Streptomyces sp. NPDC057654
GTGTGCGTCGGCGGCGCTCACTCGGCCACCGACCGCAGGTCGCCGCCGCGGCGGCCGCCGCGCGGCGAGCCGCTCGCGCCGGAGCCGTCGCCCGGCACCGAACGCAGCACGCGCGGCTGCGCGTCCCCGGGGACCCCGTTGATGCCCTTGACCTGGGTGACCGCCTCCGTGACCGGCGGCGCCACCTCGTACGAGGGCGAGACCGGGAACGGGACCGTGATCACCACGTCCAGCGAGGGCTTCAGCTCGCCGCCCAGCGCCGACCAGATGTCGGCGATGGAACGGGACTCGGCGGGCGGCACGCCCACCGACATCGGCAGCGTCAGCTCCAGGGCGGTGAGCGCCTCGGGCAGCGCGGCGGCCGGCAGGATCTCGTGCGAGAGCAGGCAGCCGAGCGCCGCCGACAGCAGCCGGTGCTCGTCCTGGGGGCGCGTCGTCCATGCGGTGAGCAGGTACGACAGCCGGAACCAGCGCGGCGGCTGGCGTCTGCGGACCACCATTCCGGACGCGTCCCGGACGTTGATCGCGCCGCGCTCGCGGCGGGCGACCTCCTCGCGGATGTCGTAGAGATACGCGTTGAGGGTGGGCGCGTTGCGGCGGGCGGCCCAGTCGCGGGTGGGCGCCTCGAACACGACCTCGCCGGTCGTGTCCGGCAGCGCGCCGCCGCGCAGTACGCGCCGCAGCGCCTCGTCGACCTCATGAATCACGCGCCGTCCCCCGACCCTCGCCCTGGTCCTGTCAGCGGTCCCATCAGATGTATCCCTCCCGCAGCGCGTACGCGACAGCGTGCGCGCGGTTGTGCAGTTGCAGCCGTGTCATCAGGGCGTGCAGGACGTTCTTCACGGTCCGCTCGGAGTAGGCGAGCTTCTCCGAGATCTGCCGGGTGTCCATGCCCTCCGCGACCAGCCGCAGCACGTCGACCTCGCGGGGCGCCATGCCCAGCGTCGGTACGAACGAGGACGACGTGGAGTCCATGGCGGACCGCCGCAGCCGCCCGACCTGGGTCAGCAGTCTGTTGATCAGGTCGGGCGGCAGCTCCCCCTCGCCGCGGGCCGCGCTGTGCACGGCGCGCAGCAGCTTCTGCGGCGTCGCCTGGTGGCGCCAGAGAATGGCGCGCACCCCGTACTCGACGACGGTCATCAACTCCGGCTCGCGCAGTTCGTTCGCGATCAGCACCACGCGCTGTTCCCCGCCTCTGACGAGGCGTCTCAGCTCGGCCCCGGCCGCCTCGTCGACGCGGTCGACGAGCGCGACGGCGACCGTGCCGCGCGGCTCCTCCCCGGCGCCCGCGCCGGGGCGCTCCAGAAGATCGACGGTGGGCTGATGTTGTAGGTGGCTGATGACCCCGGCCCGGCTGAGCGGGTCCGCGGCGTGGACGACCACCGTGACGCGTTTTTCGAGCACTGGTGTTCTGTTCCTTGTCTTCCCCCGTATAGCGACAGTCCCAGAGTGCTCGGCAGTGCTCAACAAAAGATTGCTGAACGATCAACGAGACAATGACGTTGTGTTCAAGAGGTGTCGATTCGGTGCCCGAACACTCACATCGGCGGTGTGTTCAAGGGCAATCGGGGCGTCTCGTCGTGTCACAGAACCGAGCTCGGGGCGACCCTAGCCCCGGCGGCCCCGTGCCCAACACCCCCCACCCCCCTCAACGGCGACCGGCGGCGACCGGCGGCAACAAAAAGACCACCCGCACAGGGCGGCCTTCCGGCCCCTGTGCGGGTGGTCCTCGTACGTGCCTTACGCGCGTCCGTACCGCTACTCGGCGGGCGCGGCCTCGGGCGCGGTCTGCGCCTCCTCGCCGCCGAACCGGGCGCGGTAGCCCTCCAGGTCCTCATCCGTGATCTTGGCGAAGAGCACCGGCGGCACCGTGAAGTCCGTACCCGCGGGCACCCACGCCAGCGCCCGCGCCTCGTCGGCCGTGACCCACGTCGCCGTGTCGTCGGGAAGCGCGAACGCCGAGCGCATCGCCTTCGCCGAGGACGGGATGAACGGCTCGGAGACCACCGCGTACAGGTGGATGAGGTTCATCGCCGTACGCAGCGTCAGCGCCGCGCCGTCCTGGTCGGTCTTGATCTCCAGCCAGGGGGCCTTCTCCTCCAGGTAGGAGTTGCCCGCGCTCCACAGCGCCCGCAGCGCGGCGGCCGCCTTGCGGAACTGGAGCGCCTCCAGATGGCCCTCGTACTCCGCGAGCAGCTCGGCGATCTGCTCGCCCAGCTTCCGCTCGGCCTCGCCCGGCGCGCTGCCCGCCGGCACCGCGTCGCCGAAGCGCTTGCGGGAGAAGGACAGCACGCGGTTGACGAAGTTGCCGAGGGTGTCGGCGAGATCCTTGTTCACGACGGAGGAGAACAGCTCCCAGGAGAAGGACGTGTCGTCCGACTCGGGGGCGTTCGCCATCATGAAGTAGCGCCAGTAGTCGGCGGGCAGGATCTCCAGGGCGTCGCCGGTGAAGATGCCGCGCTTCTGCGACGTGGAGAACTTCCCGCCGTAGTAGTTCAGCCAGTTGAAGCCCTTGACGCAGTCGACGCGCTTCCACGGCTCGCGGGTGCCGATCTCGGTGGCCGGGAACATCACCGTGTGGAACGGGACGTTGTCCTTGCCCATGAACTGCGTGTAGCGGACGTCGTCGGCCTCGTACCACCACGACTTCCAGTCGCGGGAGCCGTCATCTTCCGAAGCGGCGTCCGCCCACTCCTTCGTCGCCCCGATGTACTCGATGGGGGCGTCGAACCAGACATAGAAGACCTTGCCCTCGGCCGCCAGCTCCGGCCAGACGCCGGCCGGCACCGGCACGCCCCAGTCCAGGTCGCGGGTGATCGCGCGGTCGTGCAGCCCCTCGGTCAGCCACTTGCGGGCGATGGAGGAGGACAGCGTCGGCCACTCGTCGCCGACCGCGTCGATCCACGCCTCGACCTCCGCCGCCAGCTTCGACTGGAGGAGGAAGAGATGCTTGGTCTCGCGGACCTCCAGATCGCCGCTGCCGCTGATCGCGGAGCGCGGCTCGATGAGGTCCGTGGGGTCCAGCACCCGCGTGCAGTTCTCGCACTGGTCGCCGCGCGCCTTGTCGTAACCGCAGTGCGGACACGTGCCGACGATGTAGCGGTCCGGCAGGAAGCGGTCGTCGGCGAGGGAGAAGACCTGGCGGATCGCCCGCTGCTCGATGAAGCCGTTCTCGTGCAGCTTCCGGGCGAAGCGCTGGGTGATCTCGATGTTCTGCTGCGAGGAGCTGCGGCCGAAGTGGTCGAAGGCGAGCGCGAAGCCGTCGTAGATCGCCCGCTGCGCGTCGTGCTGCTGCGCGCAGTACTCGGCGACCGGCAGCCCGGCGTCCTTGGCGGCGAGCTCGGCGGGGGTGCCGTGCTCGTCGGTGGCGCAGATGTACAGGACGTCGTGGCCGCGCTGGCGGAGGTACCGGGAGTACACGTCCGCCGGGAGCATGGACCCCACCATGTTGCCCAGGTGCTTGATCCCGTTGATATAGGGAAGGGCGCTGGTGATGAGGTGTCGAGCCATTGCAGGCTGCTCCCAAGTCGGTACCGGGTGTGACAATTTGGCCCGCGGATCCACTGCGGGTCGTCAATATCGTATCGGAGGGCGCTGGACCACCCGCCCCGGATTTTCCCGCCCACCGGACTGATCAGGACATTCACGGGCCCCGGAGAGACGTTCGCGAAACATCTCCTCCTGTACACCCGCATCCTGGAAGGGGGCGAAGGGTGCAGAGGGAGATGAACGCCATCATGCGGGTACTGGTCGCCGAGGACGAGGAAGTACTGGCGGAGCTGGTCGCGACCGGCCTGCGCCGGGCCGGCTTCGCCGTGGACACCGTCTACAGCGGGGACGCCGCCCTCGCCTACCTCGGGCTGCACGACTACGACGTGGTCGTCCTCGACCGCGACCTGCCGCGCGTGCACGGCGACGAGGTCACCCGCCGGCTCGTCGCCTCCGGCTCCCGCACCCGCATCCTGATGCTGACCGCCGCGGGCTCCATGGAGGACCGGGTCTCCGGCCTCGACCTGGGGGCGGACGACTATCTGCCCAAGCCGTTCGAGTTCCCCGAGCTGATCTCGCGGGTACGGGCGCTGCGGCGGCGCAGCGCGCGGCCCACGCCGCCGGTGCTGGAACGTTCCGGCCTGGTGCTGGACACCGTACGGCGCACGGCCATGCGGGACGGGGTGGTGCTGGACCTCTCCCCGAAGGAGTTCGCGGTCCTCCAGATCCTGCTGGAGGCGGACGGCGCGATGGTCAGCGCCGAGGAGCTGCTGGAACGGGCCTGGGACGCGAACGCCGACCCGTTCACGGGCGCGGTGCGCGTCGCGATGAGCAAGCTGCGCGGGAAACTCGGCGAACCGGCGCTGATCCGTACGGAGCAGGGCGTCGGGTACGCACTGTGAGCGCGTTCCGATCAGGCCGTTCCTCCTCCGGCCGGTCCCGCTCCGCCCGGACCCGCCCCGACCGGGTCCGTGGCGAGCGCGGTGGTGTGACGGCGGGCCGCTCGCCCGGCCACAAGGTCCGCACCCGCGTCGCCATCGTCTTCGGCGGGGTCTTCCTGGTGCTGGCCACCGCTCTGCTGATCTTCGTGAACGTGCTCTCCAGCGCGGGCACGCAGGAGCGGGCGGGCCATATCCGCTCCCAGGCCCAGGCCCGTACGGGCGCTCCGGTGGACCTGTACGTACCGGTGCACCGCTTCCCCGCGCCGACGGTGACGGCTCCCGCCGAGGAGCCGATCACCAAGGTGTACCGGATGCGGGAGATCGCCCAGGTCTCCGACGGCGTCAGCCAGGCCGCCTCGCAGCAGCTGGTCTTCTGGTCGGTGGTGGCGCTGCTGGTCACCGCGCTGTTCGCGGTCGGCGTCGGCTGGTGGACGGCGGGCCGCGTGCTGCGGCCCGTACACGTCATGACGGCCAAGGCGCGGCGGATCTCCGAGCGGAACCTGCACGAGCGCATCGGGCAGAACGGCCCCGCCGACGAGCTGAAGGAGCTGGCCGACACCATCGACGCGCTGCTGGGGCGGTTGCAAGGGGCGTTCGACAGCCAGCGCCGGTTCATCGCCAACGCCTCGCACGAACTGCGCACCCCGCTCGCCACGCAGCGCGCCGCCATCCAGGTGGGGCTGGAGGGGGGCCGCCCGTCGGCGGAGGAACTGGCCGAGACGAAGGCGACGCTGCTGGAGACCAACCGGCGCAGCGAGCGCCTCATCGACGGGCTGCTGGTGCTCGCGCGCAGCGAGCGCGGCCTGGAGAGCCGCGACCGGCTCAACCTCGCGGACGTCGTCGCGGAGGAGACCGCCGCGGTGCGCGGGCGCGCGGAACGGGCCGGGGTGAAGGTGACGGTGCGCTCCACGGACGCGCAGGTGTGGGGCAACCGGGTGCTGCTGGCCCAGCTGACCGGAAACCTGCTGCGGAACGCGGTGATCCACAATCACCGGGGCGGCACGGTGGACGTGCGGGTGGGGCCGAGGCTGCTGACGGTGCGCAACACCGGCCCGTTCATCGAGGCCGACGAGGTCGACGACCTCTTCGAACCCTTCCGGCGCGGCGACGGCCGCGACCGCCTCGGGGCGGGGTCCGGCACCGGGCTGGGGCTGTCGATCGTACGGTCCATCGCCCGCGCCCACGGCGGCGCGGCGGAGGCCCCCGCCCATCCTGGCCGCGGCCACACCGTGAC
>NZ_JBHVHQ010000577.1:0-5664 GCF_042800135.1 Streptomyces sp. NPDC057654
GCTGGTGCTGCTCGCGCTCGTACGCCGCGGGCGCCGGCCGATCGCGGAGTGGCTGGCGACGGCGCTCGCGCTGCGCCGGCGGAAGCGGCAGGCGGCGCAGCCGCTCGACGCGGGTACGGACCCGAGCTTCGCGCCCGCCGTGGAGTGCGAGCCCGCGCTGGCGACGAGCACCTTCACCGACCGGGAGCGCCGGTCGGTCGGCATGGTCGGGGACGGGACGTTTCTGACGGCGGTCCTCCAGGTCGAGGCCGTGGACTCCCCGCTGCGCCCGCAGCGAACGCAGCGGCCGCTGCCGCTGGCGCTGCTGCGGGACGCGATGGAGGTGGACGGCGTCCGGCTGGAGTCCGTGCAGATCGTGCAGAGCGCGCTGCCCGCGCCCGCGCCGCATCTGCCGGAGCAGGCGGTGGCGGCCCGTAATTACGTGCCGTTGCAGGCGCAGACCGGGGCCCCCGCGGTGCGGCTGACCTGGATCGCGCTGAAGCTCAACCCCGAGCTCTGCCCGGAGGCCGTCGAGGCCAGGGGCGGCGGCCTGGAGGGCGCGCGGCGGTGCGTGCTGCGAGCGGCCGACCAGCTGGCGAGCCGGTTGCAGGGGGCCGGTTTCGGCGTGACGGTGCTCACGGAGGAAGGGCTGACGGCGGCGATAGCGACCGCCGCGAGCGCGAACCCGATGGCCACGGCGCAGGCGGGGCGGACGAACGCGCCCACGCGGCGGACCGTCGAGAACGCGCGCACCTGGCGCTGCGACGACCGCTGGCACACCACGTACTGGGTCGGCCGCTGGCCGCAGTTGGGGCCGTCGGCGACGCCGCTGCCGCAGCTGGCGGCGCTGCTGACCTCGCTGCCCGCGCTGTCCACGACGCTCAGCCTCACCCTGGGGCGGGGCGGCACGCAGAGCGGGCGGCACGCCCCTACGGTGACCGGCCATGTACGGATCACGGGCCGCAGCGCCGATGAACTGGTCGCCGTGCGGCGGGAGATGGAGCGCACCGCGCGCGGGGTGAAGGTCGGGCTCGTACGGCTGGATCGTGAACAGGTTCCCGGCGTCCTCGCCACCCTGCCCCTCGGAGGTACCCGCTGATGGCCACGCCGACGACCGCCCCGGCCGACCCGGCCGCAGCCCAGCCCGCCGGCGGCCCGCAGGACTTCCCGGGCGCGGGCCGCACCGACACGCTCAGTCCGGCCCCGGCGCCGCCCGCCCCGCGCATACGGACGTCCCGCTTCGGGTTCGGGCTGATCGGGCCGCGCCGCCAGCGGCACGAATTGACCCCGGAGCAGTTCGAGTCGCTGGCGCTGCCCGTGGGCGACGACGGCGTGGTCATCGGGCAGGACGCGCGCGGCCAGGCGTCCGTGCTGGGCCTGAGCCGGCCGACGCCCTTCGAGGTGCTGCTGATCGGCGGCCTGTGGACGTCGCAGGTGATCGCGTTGCGTACGGTCGGCACGGGCGCCCGGGTCACGGTGGAGACGGGCCGCCAGCAGATGTGGACGGCGCTCGCCCAGGCTGCCAACAGCGGCCAGCAGTGCGTCACGCTGCACGATGTGGGACGGGTGCCGCCGCAGGGGCCCTCGGTGCACAGCCCGGTGCTCGTCGTCCGCGACTGCGGCATGCGGCCGCCGCGCGGCCGGGTGAACGCCGCGCCCTGGCAGTCGGTGCTGACGCTGCTGCCCTACCTCAGCCCCGTCGCGCCGCGGCTGATGGAGAGCGCGGGCCTGGTCGGCGTCCAGCGGGTCTCACCGGACGAGGCGCGGCAGATCGGCAGGGCCATGGCCCTGCCGCAGGCCGATGTCGAGGCGCTGTCCACACTCCAGGACGGGGTCACGCTCTGGTGTACGCGCCAATCGCGGATGTACGTGGCCACGCAGCCGACCGATCCCGAGACGGGACTGATGGGCGGGGCGCGCCGGATGGACTGAGGCGCCCGGCTCCGGGCAAGGGGCAAAAGGGCGGAGTACGGGGGTACGGGGTGAAGGTTCGGGGTGAGGAGCTGCCTCTCGGCGGGGGCGTACGGCTCCGTCGCGGTGTGCGGCATCGGGGCAGCGGGGCGGTCGCGTTCGGTCAGGGGTGTCCGCCGTCCGTTGTCCGGCTGTCCGTATGCGCTGACCGCGCGCGGCGCAAATCACCGGAAATACCCGAATCGTGCATGAATACCGTCCAGTTACGGAAGTGAAGCGGCGGTTCCGCACATCGATGTGCACCAATTGCCACCGCTTGCCCCTGGGCCGCACTGGAACGGCCACGCACGGGCAGGTGACTCATCGGACACCGGTAAGGGCGGGGGCGGGCCTGCCATAGCACCGCTGATGATGATTAGTCTTGGTGTACGTACGCGCAGGAGAGTCCGAGGCAGGGCTTCTGCGTCACATACGGGGGAAACCCGGGCAGTCGGACGACGGGAACGGTCGGCCCCGACAAGAAATTCAAGGGCGCTAGACCACACCAGCAGGAGGCATTGTGAGCAGCGATCGGGACGAGAGCCGCGCTGGCGGGAAGACGGCCGGCGAGGATCGGTCCGACGCCGAGCACGAGCACACGGGCGAGTTCACCATCGACTACACGCCGCCTGCCTGGTACACGCAGAACGCGTCGGGCGATCAGGGCGGGACATCGACGCCCCCGCCGCCGTCGGGCATGCCGCTGTCGGCCCCGGGGACGCCGCCGGGCGGGTTCCAGCCCGCGTGGCCGCCGCAGCCGGCCGCCGAGCCGCCCGCCGCTCAGCAGCAGCCGCCTGCCCCTCAGCCCCCCGCCGCACAGCCGTCTGCCGCGCAGCCGCCCGCACCGCCGCAGGCTCCGGCGAACTCCGCGTCGACGCCTCCGGTCGCGGCCCCGCCCGTACCGGCCTCGCCGCCTGCCCCCGCGCCTTCTCCTGTACCTGCGCCCGCGCCGGAAGCCGAGGAGGGGGAGAAGCTGCCGAGCTTCTCCGAGTTGCAGGCGGCGGTGAACGGGGACGCGGGGAGCGCGGAACGCTCCGAGGGCGCCGACGGGGCCAAGGGGAATGACGACGCCGGTAGCGGTGGGGTACCGCTCGGCGGTTCCACCATGCGGTTCTCCAGCGCCGCTCTGCGTCGTGAGGTCGCTGAGCGTACGGGCGACGATGACGGGGAACCGGCCGACCGCGCTCCGTCCGATGCCGCCGCGCCCGACGGGCCCTCCGCCGCCACTGCCGCTTCCGCGAACTCCGTGAAGGAGAGCGGCGGCGACGAGGGAGAAGGCGACAAGGGGGACGTGCGCAGCGAGGGGACGATGAAGTTCTCGGCCGCGGCGCCGCGCCGTGAGGAGCCGGCCGCCGAGCCCGCGGACGCCCCCGCACCGACGTCGCCGACCGCACCGGCCTCGCCGACCGCACCGGAGGACACGGCAGCCGACGCCGCACCATCCGTACCGTCCGCGCCGTCCGCACCAGCGAACGCTCCCGCCGCCCCCGCTCCCCCGCAGGCCTGGGCCCCGCCGCCCGCGCCGCCCGGCGGGCTGCCGCCCCTGCCGCCGGACTTCCAGCCCGCGGCCCCCCAGTCTTCCCAGCCCTCCCAGCCCCCTCAGTCCCCGCAGGCCCCTCCGGCCACCGCCGCTCCGACCAGCGGTGCCCCTTGGGCGCAGCAGTCCGCCCCGGAGCAGCAGCCGGGCGCGGCGGGTCAGGCGGCGCCGGGGCCGTACGCGCCGACGGGCGCTCCCGGTTCCGGTCCCGTACAGCAGGGCTCCCCCTGGCAGCCCCCGGCGACAGCTCCGGGCCCCAACTCACCTTCCCCGCAAGCTGGTTACGGGTATCCGGGCCCGGCAGCGGCCGGTCAGCCCGCAGCGCAGGGCGGCTACGGCTTCCCCCAGCCCGGCCCGTACGCCCCTCAGCAGCCCCCGGCCCCGGCTCCGGCCGCACCGCAAGAGGCGCCGGCGCCGGCACCCCAGGACGGCTACGGCTACCCCGGACCGGGTGCGCAGCAGCCCCCGGCCGCCCCCGCCAACGCCCCTGCCGCGCCCGGCGGTTACGGCTACCCGCAGCCGCCGGCCGGCGCCATGCCCCCGGCCGCCGACCCGGCGCAGCCGGGGCCCGGCTACGAGGGCGCGCAGCCGGGTTCGCCCGTCGACCCGCGGGCCGGCGGCTGGCCGACCGTCACCCCCGAGCAGCGGCAGCGTTCCGTGCACGGGGCGCCGCTCGGGTACACCGCGGCGGTGGAGCTCTCCTCCGACCGGCTGATCAGGGGCAAGCAGAAGCCCAAGAAGCAGGGCAGCAACGCGGCTTCGCGGTTCAAGTTCGGAGCGAAGAAGGAGGAGGCCGAGCGGCAGCGCAAGCTGGAGCTGATCCGTACGCCGGTCCTCTCCTGCTACCGCATCGCCGTCATCAGCCTCAAGGGCGGCGTCGGCAAGACGACGACCACCACCGCCCTGGGCTCGACGCTGGCGAGCGAGCGCCAGGACAAGATCCTCGCGATCGACGCCAACCCGGACGCGGGCACGCTCGGCCGCCGGGTGCGCCGCGAGACCGGCGCGACCATTCGCGACCTGGTGCACTCGATCCCGCACCTGAACAGCTATATGGACATCCGCCGGTTCACCTCGCAGGCGCCCTCCGGGCTGGAGATCATCGCCAACGACGTGGACCCGGCGGTCTCCACGACCTTCAACGACGAGGACTACCGGCGCGCGATCGACGTGCTGGGCAAGCAGTACCCGATCATCCTCACCGACTCGGGCACCGGACTGCTCTACAGCGCGATGCGCGGGGTCCTGGACCTCGCCCACCAGCTGATCATCATCTCGACGCCGTCGGTCGACGGCGCGTCGAGCGCCAGCACCACCTTGGACTGGCTCTCCGCGCACGGCTACGCCGACCTCGTCTCGCGCAGCATCACCGTGATCTCCGGGGTCCGCGAGACCGGCAAGATGATCAAGGTCGACGACATCGTGTCGCACTTCGAGACCCGCTGCCGCGGCGTCGTCGTCGTGCCGTTCGACGAGCACCTGGCGGCGGGCGCGGAGGTCGATCTCGACATGATGCGGCCGAAGACGCGCGAGTCGTACTTCAACCTCTCGGCCATGGTCGCCGAGGACTTCGTACGGGCCCAGCAGCAGCAAGGGCTGTGGACCGGGGACGCCAACAACCCGCCGGGGCATGTGGGTTCGCCCGCGCAGGGCGGTTACGGGCCCGGCCAGGGCCAGTTCCCCGGGCAGTTCCCCCCTGGGCAAGGCCAGGCACCGGGCCAGGCTCCGGGCGCGCCCGGCGGTCCGTACGGCGGCGGCCCCTTCGGCAACCCGTACGGCGAGCAGCCTCAGCAGCCCCAGCCGTACCCGCAGCAGCCGGGGCAGCCCGGCGGCTGGCAGCAGGCCGCGCCCGGCGGGCCCGCGCCCGTACCCGGTCAGGGCCAGCCCGGCCCCGTACCGCCCGGCTGGCAGCAGCAGCCTCAGGCGCAGCAGCCCGCGTACCAGCCGCAGCCGGGCCAGGCGCAGATGCCGGGCTGGCCGCCGCAGCAGGCACCGCAGCCGCAGCAGCCCCCGGCCTATCCGGGAGCACAGCCTGGCCAGCCCGGCCAGCCGGGTGAGGCTCAGCAGCCCCAACAGCCGCAGCCTGAGCAGCCGCCTCAGCAGCCGCAGCCCGGCTACGGCTACCCGCCGCCCCCGGCACCGCCGCAGCAGTAGCAGCCCCTGGATACGTCTGGGCGGGCCCCGCATCGGATGCGGGG
>NZ_JBHVHQ010000578.1:0-5633 GCF_042800135.1 Streptomyces sp. NPDC057654
GCGGTGTAGTCGGCGACGACCTTCCTGGCCTCGGCCGTCCTGCCGAGCGCCGCCGCGTGCGTGGTGAAGTTGGCCTTCCACGGGAAGCCGGTGGCGCCGGTCATCACGGTCGGGGCGATCTGCGACAGCTCCTTGTAACGCGACCCGTCCCGGTCCTTGTTGGTGAGGATCAGGTCCGGCTTGAGCGCGGCGACGGCCTCCAGATTGGGCGCGGCGATGCCGCCCACGTCCTTGATGCCGGAGAGCTTGTCCTTGGGCAGGTAGTCGAGGAACCCGGTCGCGACGTCGGCGTGCGTCGCGCCGACCGGCCGTACGCCGAGGGTGATCGCTGAGTCGAGCTCGGCGGTGTCCAGGACGACGACGCGGCGGGGGTGGTCCTTGACCGTCACCTCGCCCATGGCCGTCGTCACCTTATGGGTGCCGGACCCGGCGTCCGAAGCTTTTCCGTTCTCCGATCCCGAACCGCAGGCCGACAGGGTGAGGGCGACCGCGGCCAGCGCGGCCGGTAAGCCCGCGGCCGCACCGCGACGGCGGAGAGTGCGCTGCATATCAGGACCTCTCGTCGGTGGGAGCGGGCCGGTGCGCCGCGAGCTGAGGATGCCCCGGCCGGCGCCGGGCCATTCGGCTCCGCCCCAGCGCCATGCGCGTCCCGCGCGCCGCCCTAATCGGTGCGCGCGCCCCGTACGGCCGTACCGTCGCCGCCCCCCGCCTGCCACGGCGCGCCCGGCACCACCAGCGGGCTGCCGGTCACCGGGTCCGGGACCACGACCGACTCCAGGCCGAAGACCTCGCGTACGAGCTGCGCGGTGACGACCTCCGAGGGGCGGCCCCGCGCCACGATCCGGCCCTGCTTCATGGCCACGAGGTGGTCGGCGTAGCGGGCGGCCTGATTGAGGTCGTGCAGGACCGCGACGACCGTGCGGCCGCGCTCGTGGTTGAGCTGGCGGACCAGGTCCAGGACCTCCACCTGGTGCGAGATGTCGAGATACGTCGTCGGCTCGTCCAGGAGCAGCAGGTCCGTCTCCTGGGCCAGGGCCATCGCGATCCATACGCGCTGCCGCTGGCCGCCCGACAACTCGTCCACGGACCGGTCGGCGAGCGCCGTGACGTCCGTACGCTCCATGGCGTCCGTGACCGCCCGCTCGTCCTCGTCCGACCACTGCCGCCACCAGTGCTGGTGCGGCTGGCGGCCACGGGCCACCAGGTCGGCGACGGTGATTGCGTCGGGCGCCACCGGCGTCTGCGGCAGCAGCCCGACCGCCTGCGCGATTTTGCGCGTGGGGATGCGGCCCAGCTCGGTCCCGTCCAGCAGCACCGCGCCGCGCCGCGGCTTGAGCAGCCGCCCGAGCGCCCGCAGCAGCGTCGACTTCCCGCAGGCGTTGGGGCCGACGATGACGGTGACCTCGCCGTGCGGGATGTCCAGGTCGAGGCCGTCGACGACGGTGCGGTCCTCGTAGGCGAGGGTCAGATCGCGGGCGGTGAGCCGGGCCATGGCGGCGTTCGCCGCCGCGCGTGTGGTCCCGCCCGCGCTCGCGGCCGCGCCCGCCGCCTCGTCCGCGCTCGCGCTCTCGTCTGCGGCCGCGCCCGCCGCCTCGCCCGCGCTCGTGCTCTCGTCTGCGGCCTCGGCCGACGCGTCGGCCATGCGCCCGGTCCGGTCCGCCGCCTCGTCCGCGCTCGCGGCCTTGTCCGCAGCCCTGTCCATGCCCGCGCCGGCGCGCGTCGGCGTCGGTTCGCCGGTCTGCCCGGTCCCGCCCGCGGCCTTCTCCGCCGCCCCGTCGGCCCTCTCGGTCACGCTTTTCCTCCGGTACGGCTGCGGATGATGAGCCAGATCAGATACGGGGCCCCGATGACGGCCGTCAGCACGCCCACCGGCAGTTCCGTCGGGGCGAACAGCTTGCGGGCCAGCAGGTCGGCGACGACCACGATGAAGGCGCCCAGCAGCGCCGAGCACAGCAGCGGGATCTGCGCCGTGCGCGTGACACGGCGCGCGATCTGCGGGGCGAGGAGCGCCACGAAGTCGACCGGGCCCGCCGCGCCCGTCGCCATCGACGCGAGGACGACGCCGAGCGCGACCAGCCCGAGCCGTACGCGGCCGAGCCGGACGCCCAGGGCCGTCGCCGTGTCGTCGTCCATCGAGACGGTGCGCTGCGCCCTGGCGGCCCAGAGCACGAAGGGGCTGAGCAGCAGCAGCGCCCAGGCGAGCGGCGCGGCCTCGTCCCAGCCGCGGCCGTTGAGGGAGCCGGTCATCCACACCTGGGCCTGCTGGGCGACGAGGTAGTCGCCCTTGGTCAGGAACAGCTGGGTGACGGAGCGCAGCGCGACCGCGAAGCCGATGCCGATGAGGACGAAGCGCGCGGCGTGCAGCCCGCCGCGCCAGGCGAAGACGTAGACGAGGGCCGCCGCCACGAGTCCGCCCGCGACGGAGAGGTACGGCAGCGCCGCGTACGAGGTGACGCCGAGCGTCATCGCGCCCACCGTCAGCGCGCTCGCGCCCTGGGTGACGCCGATGATGTCGGGGCTGGCGAGCGGGTTGCGCGCCACGGTCTGGATCAGCGCCCCGGCGATGCCGAAGGCGACGCCGACCAGCAGTCCCACCGTCATGCGCGGCAGCCGCAGCGTCCCGACGACCAGTTCGTCGGGCGACGGCCGGCCGAGGAGGACCTTGACGACCTCGCCCGGCGCCACGAAGGACTCGCCGACGCACAGATACGCCACGCACCCGGCGGCCAGCAGCACGGCCAGCGCCGCCGCGACGAGCGCCGCCCGCCGGTGCAGCAGGAAGGAGGCGCGCCCGGCCCGTACGAGCGTGTAACCGGCGGGGCGGACCGGAGCGGGGGACAGGGCGGTCATGAGGCCACCGCCTTCCGGCGGACCAGCGTCACCAGGAACGGCACCCCGATCAGCGCCGTCATCACCCCCGCCGGGACCTCGCTCGGCGGGAAGACGATCCGGCCGATGACGTCGGAGACGAGCAGCATCACCGGCCCGACGAGCGCCGCCATCGGCAGCACCCAGCGGTGGTCGGTGCCGACGATCGCGCGGGCGATGTGCGGCACGGCGAGGCCGACGAAGGCGATCGGCCCGGCCGCCGCGACGCCCACCCCGGTGAGGACCGTCGCGCCGAGGCCGCCCACGATCCGTACGACGGCGACGTTCTGGCCGAGCCCCTTGGCGACGTCCTCGCCCAGCGCCAGCGCGTCCAGACCGCGCGCCACCGAGAACACCAGCACCAGTCCCACCAGCAGGAACGGCCAGACCTGGCCGACCAGCGCGGCGTCCCGGCCGGCCAGCGAGCCGACCTGCCAGAACCGGAACTCGTCCAGCGCCGCCGCCCGCGTGGTGAGGACGGCGTGCGAGACCGAGGCCAGCAGCGCGTTGATCGCGGCCCCGGCGAGCGCCAGCTTCACCGGCGTCGCCCCGCCGCGCCCGCTCGTGGCCACCGCGTAGACCGCGACGGACGCGATGCCCGCGCCCGCGAAGGCGAACCACACATAGCCGGTGAGCGAGTGCACCCCGGCGAAGGCGATGGCCAGCACCACGCCCACCGACGCGCCCTGGCTGATGCCGAGCACGCCGGGGTCGGCGATGGGGTTGCGGGTGATGCCCTGGAGGACCGTGCCGGCCATGGCGAGCGCCGCGCCGACCATCAGCCCGACGACGGTACGGGGCAGCCGCATGGACCGTACGATCTCGGCGCTGTTGCTCGTACCGCCGTGCAGCAGGGCGTCGACGACCTTGGACGGCGCGATCTGGCTGCTGCCGATGGAGAGGCTGAGCAGGACCGCGACCAGCAGGGCGGCGACAGCGGCCGCAGTCCAGCCGACGCGGCGCCGCACCAGATGCGATCTGGGGCTGCTGATCGGGACGGCTGGCATCGCTTCCACTTCGCGGGTCCGGTGCGGTTCGGCGCTGCTGCCCCGCGCCGGGCCGTACTGCCCTGCGCGGCACGGTGCTGTCCTGCGCCGATCGGCTGAATCACGTCGCTCGACGCGGTTCGAGGTTGTGGTTAGGCGACGCTAAGTGTACGGGCAGGGGCGCGGCACAATATCGGCATGGCCCCCCATACCCCGAACCACGAGACCACCACTCGCCCCACGGCTTCCGTTGCAGGGCACGCCGGCGCCGAACCCGCCTTCACCGTCGGCTTCGACCTGGACATGACCCTGATCGACTCCCGGCCCGGCATCCGGGCCGCGTTCGCGGCGCTGTCCGCCGAGACGGGCGTGTACATCGACGTCGACCTGACCACCACCCGCCTCGGCCCGCCGCTGGAGCTGGAGCTCGCGCACTGGTTCCCCGCCGATCAGATCGAGCCGATCGCCGACCGCTACCGCGCGATGTACCCCGAGCACGCCATCGAGCCGACGCTCGCCATGCCGGGCGCCCGCGAGGCCGTCGCCGCCGTGCGCGAGTTGGGCGGCCGGACGATCGTCGTCACCGCCAAGCACGAGCCCAACGCCAAGCTGCACCTGGAGCGGCTCGGCATCGGCGCGGACGCCGTGATCGGCTCGCTGTGGGCCGAGGCCAAGGCCGAGGCGCTGCACGAGTACGGGGCGGCCGTCTACGTCGGCGACCACACCGGGGACGTGCGCGGGGCGCGTACGGCCGGTGCGCTGTCCGTGGCGGTGGCGACCGGGCCGTGCGGCGCGGACGAACTGCGCTCGGCGGGCGCGGACACCGTCCTCGACGACCTGACGGCGTTCCCCGCCTGGGTGCGCCGCTATGTCAGCGAACGGGCCTGACGCCGCTCCTGCGCGATCGAGCGCAGCACCCCCGCCGCGGCGATCACGAAGCCGACGCCCATGAGCATGCAGACGACATAGGCGATGGAGGGCAGCGGGTGCAGGCCCAGGAACAGCGGGGCGACGGTGGCCAGGGTGGCCACCGCGCCCACGAGGAAGACGATGGCGCCGATCCGTACGAGCAGGTCACCGGCGCGCGTGGGGCTGGCGGGCGCGGGGGTCCGGCCCCCGGCGGAAGGAGTATCACTCACCTCAACAGGGTAGGTCCCCTAGCCCCGGGGCGTTTGTGCCCATGGGCCAAAGCGCAGCGGAACCACCCGAGGACGTCTTGTCACCGGGCCCGGGACCATTAGCCTTGGCAGTGGCGGGTCCTGCGGCCCGCTGTAGTGCTATCCAGAGCCGTTTTCAGCTGCTTCCCGACGAGTACGAGGACGAGGACAGACGTGCCTACCGGCAAGGTCAAGTGGTTCAACAGCGAGAAGGGCTTCGGCTTTCTCTCCCGCGACGACGGCGGCGACGTCTTCGTGCACTCCTCAGTACTCCCCGACGGAGTCGAGGCGCTCAAGCCCGGCCAGCGCGTCGAATTCGGTGTCGTCGCGGGCCAGCGCGGCGACCAGGCGCTCACGGTGACGCTCCTCGACCCCGCGCCGTCGGTCGCTGCCGCGCAGCGCCGCAAGCCCGACGAACTCGCCTCTATCGTGCAGGACCTCACCACGCTCCTGGAGAACGTGACCCAGCAGCTGGAGCGCGGCCGCTACCCCGACAAGGCGCACGGCGCGAAGATCGCGGGCATGCTGCGCGCGGTCGCGGACCAGATGGACGTCTAGGGCCGCCGATTCCCCGCTGATTCCCCGTCGCCTACGCGAAGGCGAGCGCGTCCGGGCCGAGGGG
>NZ_JBHVHQ010000579.1:0-5628 GCF_042800135.1 Streptomyces sp. NPDC057654
GCGGTCTTCCACGCGGTCGGCGCGGCCCGCGTCAGGCTCGCCGGGTCCAGGGCCCGCTCGGCGGCGGAGTTGCGCGCGTACGGCGGGGCCGCCGCGCCGTCCGGGCCCCAGCCGGAACCGGGCAGACTCAGCAGCGTGCCGCACACGGCGACGGCGGCCAGCGCCGCGAGCGCCGCGCGGGAGTGCTGGCGGCGGCGCATCAGGTCGGTCGGCCGCGCCTGGAGCGAGCAGGGGTCGAACTCGGGCGCGGTCAGCAGCGATTCGGCCCGGCTGCCGGCGGGCAGTTCGACCGCGTCCGCCTCGTCGAGCGCGGCGTCCGGGTCGTCGACCCCGGCGGCGTCCAGCGCGCGCAGCGCGTCCAGCTCGCCCATCCGCTCCAGCGCGCGCAGCACGTACGCCGCGCGGCCCGGTCCGGACAGCGCGGACAGCGCCTGCTCCAGGGCGAGTTCCTCGGCCCCGCCCGAGCGCGGGAACAGCCGCAGCCCCCACACCCGCGGCAGCGGCGGCGGCAGCTGTCCGGGCCGCGGCGGCTGCCAGCGCTTGCGCGGCCGTCCCGCCGCCAGCGCCGCGCGCAGCACCCGGATCCGTACGAACGCGTACCCCGGATCGGTCCGCGAGCCGTCGGGTGTGCGCGGCGCGGGCAGCCCGTGCCCGGTGGCCGCCGACCGGTTGCGCGGCAGGGCCCGCTGGGCGACGGCGTGCGCGGTCAGTACCCGGCGCTTGCGTCCGAGCTCCGGCGGGAGGACGAGGTATCCGAGCCGTACCAGGCGCGGATAGTGCTCCATGAGCGCGGCTTCGGCCTGCTCGACGTCGATGGGGGTGATGACCTCGGGACGGGGGGTTGTCGCCTGCTGTTCCACATTCGGAAGAACGAGTGAATGGTGGGATGGTCACCGCACCCGTTCGTGGGCGCCGGCCTTGCGGAAGCGTTTGTTCCGCAGATCGCGGCCGATGTTCCGCCGCTCGCGGCCGATCGGGAGCGTGAGTCCGAGGAGGAGCGCGACGAGGTGCCCGGCGTCCGTGAACGTCCGTTCCTCGCGCAGGAGAGGGCGCACGCCGAGCGCGAGGAGGGCCCCCGTCGCGGCCGTCCGTGCCGGTCCGCGCGGCAGCGTCCGCGCGAGCGCCCCGGCGACGGCGTTGAACCCGTAGCTGGGACCGACGTCGATCGCCGCGCGCGTGCGCGGGTCCGTGCCGGGAGAGGCGCGCAGCCCGGCGTACACCAGCAGGCTCGCGCCCGCGTGCCCGTACGCGAACACGCCCGCCGCGCGCCACGCGCCGTGCGCGTACTCGGCGTGGCCGAGGACGGCCAGGAGCAGCAGCGCGTACGGGAGTTCCATCGGCTCCTCGACGAGTACGGCGCTGGTGGCGAGCGTGTCCCAGCGGCCGCGGCGCAGGTTCTCGACGTTGGTCGAGCAGCCGCGCAGCAGCCGCTGCCGGGCGGCGGGTGCGGCCCGGCGCAGGGCGTACGCGCCGAGCTGCACGCCGCCCACGTACGCGGGGGCGAGCCGGGGCAGCCGGGAGAGAGCGGTGAACATCCGCCCATGATCGGCGGCCTCCGGCCCCGGACGCCAGTACCTGCGCCGGGCCGCGGTGCTTACGCCCTTACGTCCTTACGTCCTTATGCCAGGGCCCACTGACTGAATTCCACCAGCCCCCGCTTCCCGCTCCCGTCGTTGCCCGCCGTCATGAACAGCCCCACGTCCTGGACCGCCGCCGCCCCCGGCACGGAGACCGTCGCCACCGTCCGCCAGGTCGCGCCGCCGTCGGTGGAGCACTGGGCGGTGTACGCGCCGGAGGCGGTGCGCGTCAGGCGCAGCAGCACCGGGGCCTTGAGCCCCGTGACGCGCTTGTAGGTGTCGACGGTGCTGTCGCCGTTGGTGTCGTAGGACAGGACCACGCCCTGTTCCGGCGTGGCCGCGAGGTTCACGAAGCCCGGTGACGTGCCGGAGGCCAGGGAATTGCGGACGATGATGCCCGTACGCGCCCAGCCGCCCGTGTTCGTCTGGCTGTCCACCCGGACCGTGGCCGAGTGCCCCGCGCCCAGCGCGCCCTCGCGGTAGACCGCGCCGAACTCCGCCGTGCCCTTCCACAGGTCCATGCCGCCGCCCTCGATCGCGAAGCGGTCGCCCAGCTGCCCGAAGATCGCCGCGTTGTTGGCGACCGTCTTCCAGCCCGCTGCCAGCGGACCCGCCGCGTAGAGCGTGCCGGGCTGGACGGCCGTCACCCGGTCCTCGCCCCGGGGCCCGTACCGCGCCGTCAGCTCGTACGGCAGGGGCTTCAGCGGCCGGTCGAGCGGGCCGGCCGGGGCCGTCACCCGCCAGCGGACCGTGCCCGTGCCGCCCGGCGCGATGGACGGCAGCGAGGCCGGGCCCTGCGCGGCGGCGTCGAGACCGGTCAGCTCGAAGTCGACGCGGCCGGTGGCGCGCAGACCGTTGACGTTGCGCAGCGCGCCGGTGAGCGTCGCGCGGCCGCCGGGCGGCACGGCGGCCGGGTCGGCGGTGGCGGAGAGCGTGCCCTGGTACGGGGCGGCGGCCAGCGTGTCGTGGACGCGGCGCGCCGTGCGGTAGGCGTCGGAGACCGGCCGCATCGGGTACCGCTTGCGCTCGCGCGTCCACGGCTCCTCGAAGGCGAACCAGTCGACCTGTCGCGGCGCGCGCCCCTCGCGCAGCGCGTCCTCCAGCTCTCCGAGCCACTTCGCCCAGCGCGGCAGGTAGAAGTCGGCCATCAGGCCGTTCCAGTCGCGGTTGCCGTACTCGTGCAGCTTGCCGGGGTCGGAGGTGGCGCGGTCGCCCCAGACGGTGATCAGCACGCGGGCCGTGCGCTCCAGCTCCGCGGACTCGGCGGCGCTCGAACCCATCGCCCGCGCCGCCTCGTTCCACGGCCCGAGCAGGAACGCCCGGTGCGCGCCCGCGATGTCGTCGGCGAGCCGCATCAGCTTCAGCCACAGCGCCGACAGCGCGCGGAAGGTCGCCAGGTCCTTGCGCACGTACGCGGTCTTCAGCTGCGGCAGCAACTGGCGGCTGCGGTGGGCGACGGCCTGCCGGGCGACGTCCACGAGGTCGGCCTTGTACGCGTCGCTCCGGCGCAGCTCGTCGTCGACGGCCAGCAGCCCCGCGAGCGCCGCGTCGAAGCGCGCCGGGTCGTAGGACAGGTCGCGGGGCGCGTACTCGGCGGCGCGGTTGGCGTCGAGGTCCGGGCGGGCGGCGAAGAGGGAGTCGTGCGGGTCGCTGCGCTCGGGCGCGTGCTGCTGGTAGGCGGTGTCGCGCAGCGCGGCCCACGCGGCGAGCGCGCCGCGGTCGCGCTCCCCGTACCGGAACTCGCCGTAGTCGGCGAACCATTCGGCGCGGTCCACGGGCCGCTCGCGCCAGGCCAGTTCGGAGAAGAGCTCGAAGGCCGCCGGGTCGCGGTCGGTGGCCTCCGGCATGTACGCGGTGCCCGCCAGCGAACTGTTCGACTTGTCGCGCCACCTGAAGAACCGGTCGTTCCAGGCGTGCGTCTTGGCGCCGAGCGTGGTGCGGCCGCCGTAGTTGGGGATGGTGCCGAAGCAGTACGGGGTCCCGGCCCAGTCCTTCTCGCGGTCCGGCTCGGCCGTGGTGCGGTCGGAGATCCCGTCGAAGATCACCATCTTCGACTTGTCGATCGCGGCGATCAGTTCGGGCAGCGGGTTGTTCTCCCAGCCCAGGATCGTCCAGAAGCCGTCCGGGTGCGCGGCGCGCAGCCCCCGTTCGACCCCCTGTGCGGCGGGGCCGACCGGCACGTCGCCCGCGGTGCCGCCCTCGTGCAGCAGGTCCATCTTGAAGTGCTCGGCCGGGCCGAGGATGTCGCGCTGGTGGCGGTAGAAGGAGGCGGCGACCTTGCCGAAGACGGCCGTGCGGGGGTCGAGCCAGTCGGGGCGCTTGAAGCCGTGCCACTCGCCCTGCGGGACGACGCGCGCGCCGGGGTTGCGGGCGGTGAAGCCGTCCGGGACGGTCCCGTAATAGCCGGGGAACACGGGGTGCATGCCCAGCTCCCGGAGCCGGTCCGCGATCCGCCGGCCCAGCGCGGAACGTTTCGCCAGCAGCTCATGGGTGAGCGGCCCGCCGTACGAGCTGAGGTTCTGGAGCAGCCACCACGGCTGGTGGGAGGGGGCGGGCAGCCAGGCGCGGGCCTCGGCGTCGCTGTAGCCGAAGTCCATCAGGACGCGGTGGTAGACCTCGTCGAGCCCGGCGATCACCAGCACCTCGTTGCAGCCGTGCAGCGCGAGGAGGTCGATGCGCCGCTCCCAGAACGCCCAGTCGGCGTACGGGGCGGTGTAGCCGTCGTTGGTGTCGTTGAGCGCGAAGCGGTGCGCCAACGACGTGGATCTTTCCAACGGGCGGCCCGGCGCGGGCAGCCGGCGCGGGAGGTCGAGCTGGCTGCCGTTCCAGGCGAGGTGGGTCCCGCAGACGTACTTCAGGTACCAGTGCACGCCGGTCAGCTGCACCGCCGGGCTGGTGCCCGCCACCTCGACGTCCCCCGCCCGGCCAGTCACTTCGAAGCGCTCCGTGCCGCCGCCGTGCAGCGGGACGAGCCGGATCTGGTCCGCGTGCCGGGGAAGCAGCCGCCCCAGCGCTGCTCGCGCCGGGGCGGTGGTGAACGGGGTCGCGGTCGCGGTTCCGTCGGAGGCGGTGTCCGCGGCCGCGGCGGGGTCGATGCCGCCGAGGGCGGCTCCGGCGCCGAGCGCGCCGGCGGTCCCCAGCAGCGTGCGTCTGGACAGTCCGGGCAGGCTGGACAGGTCGGTCATGGCAACGCTCCCTGTGTGCAGCGGCAACAATGGACGCTTGCGCAGCGCACGTTAACCGCCGCCGCACACGGGGGCAATGACGCGCTTCAGCCTCGATCGAGGTAGGCGAGGACTGCCAGGACGCGGCGGTTGTCGTCGTCGGAGGGCGGCAGGTCGAGCTTCCCGAAGATGTTCGACGTGTGCTTTGCGACCGCACGCTCGGTAACGACCAGGTGGGCGGCGATCGCCGCGTTGGAGCGCCCCTGCGCCATCAGTTCCATCACGTCGCGCTCACGGGGCGTCAGATGCCGCATCGGCTTGTCCTGGGACCGCCGGGACAGCAGCTGAGAGATCACTTGCGGGTCCATCGCCGTACCACCGGAAGCCACCCGCCGTACCGCGTCGACGAACTGCTCCGCGTCGAAGACCCGGTCCTTGAGCAGATAGCCGACGCCGCCGCTGCCGTCGGCCAGCAGCTCGCGCGCGTACAACTGCTCCACGTGCTGCGACAGCACGAGCACCGGCAGGCCGGGGGTGGCCCGCCGGGCCGCCAGCGCGCACTGGAGCCCCTCGTCGGTGAAGGACGGCGGCAGCCGTACGTCCACGACCGCGACGTCCGGCTTCAGCTCGGCCAGCGCGCGGGTGAGCTCCGGGCCGCTCTCGACGGCGGCGGCGATCTCGAAGTCGTACGCCTCCAACATCCGGACCAGGCCGTCCCGGAGGAGGAAGAGGTCTTCGGCTAGGACAACGCGCAAGGGATCTCCATGGTGACCATGGTGGGACCGCCGGCGGGCGAGCTGACGGCCAGGACGCCGTCGAATGTACCGAGTCGGCGTTCGATTCCGCTCAGCCCCGAGCCCGCCCCGATCCGGGCGCCGCCCCCGCCG
>NZ_JBHVHQ010000580.1:0-5602 GCF_042800135.1 Streptomyces sp. NPDC057654
TCCACCACGTGCACCTCCGCCGGCACCGCCTGCTCGGGGAGCCACGCCCGTACCCCGCTCAGCAGGTCGCGGACGGCGGGCGACGCGCCGGGCGCGGGCAGGACGAACGCCGCTAGCCGGGCGCCGCCGGACTCCGGGCGCCGGACGGCGACCACGGCCCGGCGCACCCGCGCGTCGTGCTCGAACGCGGCCTCGACCTCGGCGGGCTCGACGCGCACGCCGCTCACCTTGACCTGGTCGTCGAGGCGGCCGAGGAACTCCAGCTCCCCGTCGGCGCGCAGCCGCACCCGGTCCCCGGTGCGGTAGACCCGCTCCACACCCGCCAGGCCCTCCGGCGCCGCGACGAACCGCCGCGCGGTCAGCTCCTCGTCCAGATAGCCCAGGGCCAGGCAGTCGCCGCCCACGAGCAGCTCGCCCGCCTCGCCCCGCGGCACGATCGCGCCCCGCTCGTCGGCGACGCACACCACCGCGCCCGCCACCGGCCGCCCGATCGCCGGAGGCTCGTCCGCCGCACCGTCGAGCGGCTCCCCACGCAGGGCGTGCGCGGTGCAGACGACCGTGGCCTCGGCCGGGCCGTACGCGTTGTGGATCGTCGCCGTGACATCGGCGGCTGGACGACGGCGCAACCGGTCGCCGCCCACATAGACATGACGGACCTTCAGCCCCGTCGGCCACGGGAGGTCCAGCAGCGGCTCGACCATCGGCGTGGACGACACGGCCACCGTGATGCCCGCCTCCCGCCACCAGTCGGCCAGCGCCGCCGGATCCCAGCGCACCTCGTCCGGAGCCACCGACAAGGCCGCGCCGCACGTCAGGGCCGACCACAGTTCCAGCAGGTGCGGGTCGAAGGCGATGCCGACATGCAGGCTGTGCCGGTCCCCGGCGGTCAGGCCGGTGCGCTCGCGGTGCCAGCGCAGCAGCGCGCCCAGCGACCGCTGGGCGACGGCGACGGCCTTCGGCGTGCCCGTCGATCCGGAGGTCAGCACCGCGTAGAACGTGCCGGCAGGGGCCGTACGGGCGTCGGCGGCCGGCGGAACGAAGGCGGCGACGGCCTCCGCGACCGCGTTCACACCCTCCGTGGGGACGGGCAGCGGCAGGTGCTCCGCCGCGCGGTGGCCCGGCGGCAGCGACTCGGGCGCGCCGATCACGGACACCACGCGCAGCCCCTCGGCCACGGCGGTGAGCCGCCGCTCGCCGGGGCGCGGCCCGAGCGGAAGGTACACGGCCCCGAGCCGGGCCAGCGCGACGGCGACCGCCACCAGCGCGGCGGACCGGTCCAGGCAGACCACGACGATGTCGCCGGGGCCCACCCGCCCGCGCAGCGCGTCGGCGACCGCGTCGGCCGCGGAGTCCAACTCGGCGTACGTCCAGCGGTGTTCGCCGTCCAGGACGGCCGTCGCGTCGGGAGTATCGCGTACCCAGGTCTCGTACCAGGACAGCACGGTCTCACCGGCGGCCGGGGCGGCGGGCAGCGGACCGCCGTGCAGCACGCTCGGTACGGGCGCACCGCCTCGGAGGGCGTGGTCGTCGAGGGGCACGGAGACCATCTCGGCTATCCCGGTCGTCTCAGTCGTCTCAGTGGTCTCGGTCATATCGACTCCGAAGGCGCGGCCGTCGTGCCGACGGCGGTCAGGGCGCGGGCCTGATCGGCCAGCACGGGGTTCTGGAACAGCAGCCGCAGCGGCGGCCGGTCGCCGAGGTGCGGCTCCAGCCACGCGGCGAGCCGGGCGGCGAGCAGCGAGTGCCCGCCGATCTGGAAGAAGTGCGACGCACCCGTGAAGCGCTCGTGGCCGAGCACCTCGCGCCAGCCCTCGGCGAGCAGCGCGACGCCCGGGTCCTCGAAGGCGGCGGGCTCCGGCGCGACGTCCTCGGCGGGCCGCGCCTGCGGGAGCGCGGCGGCGATCCGCGCCAGCCCGGTCCGGTCCGGCTTGCCGCCGGACAGCGTCGGCATGGCGTCGAGCCGCACCCAGCGGCCCGGCACCAGCGCGGCGGGCAGCCGCTCGCCCAGCGCGGTGTGCAGCGCCCGCTGGTCCGGCTCGTCCGCCGACTCCAGGAAGCCCACCAGACGCGGCCCGCCCGCGGACGCGCGGTCCAGGACCACGGCGCAGGACCGGCCGCCGAGCACGGCGGACGCCGCGGCCTCGATCTCCTCCAGCTCGATGCGGTAGCCGCGCAGCTTGACCTGGTTGTCGCGGCGGCCCAGGAACCGCAGCCGCCCCGCCAGGTCGCGGTAACCGAGGTCACCGGTGAGGTACGCCCGTACGCCGCCGAGCGACGCCGGCGTCACGAAGCGGGCCGCCTTCGCCTCCTCGTTGCCGACGTACCCCTCGGCCAGCCCGACGCCGCTGATGGCCAGTTCGCCGACCGCACCGTCCGGCAGCGGACGCAGCCCGCCGTCCAGTACGTGCACGCGCTCGCCCGGCAGCTCGGCCCCGAGAGGGATCTCCGCGCCGTCCGCCAGGTCCGCGGCCGTGATCTCGTGGACCGTGGTGCTGATCGCCGCCTCCGTCACCCCGTACACATTGAGCACGGTGGCGCCGGTGGCCGCGAGCAGCCCGCGCATCGCGTCGGCGGGGATGCGCTCACCGCCGAGCGCGATCAGCCGCGGCGCCCAGCGGCCCTCGGCCAGAGCCGCGCACAACTCCTCGCGCGTGGCCAGGAAGTAACTGGTCGGCAGATTGGCGACGCTCACCCGCGCGGCGGCCAACAGCTCGATCAGCTCCGCGCCCGTCGGCACCTCCCGCTCCGGCACCACCAGGCACGCCCCCGCGTGCAGCGACGGCAGCACCTCCTCCAGCGACACGTCGAAGGAGGGCTGCGCGAAGAGCAGCGCCCGGTCGCCCGGAGTGAGCCCGAACCGCTCCGCCGTGCCCGTCATGTGCCGGGCCAGCGCCTCGCGGCCCACCGCGACGGGCTTGGGGACGCCCGTCGAACCGGAGGTGTGGATGATGTACGCCGCGCCCTCCACGACCCGCGCCGCCGCGGCGCGCGGGAAGTCCGGGCCGTCCACGAGCGCTATGGGCAACCCCTCGGCGGGCAGCGTCGCCGCGCCCTCGGCGGTGGTCAGTACCAGCGCCGGACCGAGCCGCCCGAGCAGCAACTCCAGCCTGGAAACCGGGTCGTTGGGCGACAGAGGACAGTACACCGCGCCGGTCCGCAGACACGCCAGGAGCGCGACGACGGAGTCCGCGCCGCGCGGCAGCACCGCCGCGACCGGCTGCCCGGCCGCCACCCCCGCGCCCCGCAGCCGCTCGGCGAGCCGGCCCACCCGCTCGTCGAGATCGCCGTACGTCACCTGCCGCGCCCCGATGAGCAGAGCCGGCAGCGACGGGTCGGTGCGCGCGGCCGGGTCCAGCGCCAGGGCGTCCTCGCCGAGCGCCGCGCAGGCATCCGCCGACGCCTCGTCGGCAGCGGGTCCCAGCGACGCGAGCTTCGCGTCCGGCGCGTCCAGATACGACCGGACCAGGCCCAGGAAGCGCTCCGCGAGCAGCCGCGCCACGTCCTCGCCGAACAGGTCGGCGTCGTAGTCCCACACCAGCGTCATCCCGGCCGCCCCGTGCCGCGGCCCCACCCCGCGCCGGTCGTCGGGCAGCAGTACGAGATCGAGGTCGAAGCGCGTGGTGCCGGTGTTGAACCCCTCGAACAGGGACACCTCCAGACCCGGCGTCTCCGTCTCCGGCAGCGCCGCGTCATGGGCGCTGAACATCACGTTGAACAGCGGGTTGTCCGCGCCCGAGGTGTGCATGCCCAGCGCGTGGGTCAGCTCCTGCACCGGCACGTCCTGATGCGGCAGGGACCGGATCAGCGTGTCCGTGACCTCGTCCATCGCCTCCGCGGCGCCCGCCTCGGCGTCCAGCCGCAGCCGCAGCGGGATGGTGTTCACGAACATCCCGACGGTCTCCTCGAACCCCCGCGGCCGGTTGCCCACGGCGGTCCCCACGACCATCTCCGACCGCCCGCTGTGCCGCCGCAGCAGCTCCGCGAAGAGCCCGAGCAGCACGGCGAACGGCGTGTACCCCTGAGTGCGGGCGTGCTCGCGCAGCCGCTCCGCGAGATCCGCGCCGATGGCCTGGCGCAGCTGCCCGCCGTGGTGGCGGCGCTGCGCGCCCGGCCGGGTGAGCCCCGGCAGCGGCACGTCGAAGGACGCGCCGGCCAGCTCCTCCCGCCAGTACGCGAGCGAGCGGGCGCGCTCCTCGCCCCCGGCCGCGCCCGTCACCGCGCGGACGTGCTCCTCGTACGACCGTACGGGCGCCGACTCCACCCGCTTGCCCAGCACTCGGGCGCGGTAGACGCCGAACACGTCGCCGAGGATGATCGCGAACGAGTGCCCGTCGTGCACCAGGTGGTGCTCGACATGGATCAGCCGGTGGTGGTCGTCGGCGAGCCGCGCCAGCGTCCAGCGCAGCAGCGGCGCCTGGTAGGTGTCCAGCGGCCGCTCCGCCTCGGCGCGCACCAGCTCCAGGAACGCGGCCTCCGGGTCGGGCTCCCCGGAGAGGTCGATGGTGCGGTAGCGGGGCGCGCACTCCTCGGCGACCCGCTGGCCGGGCACGGCGCCGGGCACGGCGACGAGCTCCAGCCGCAGGCCGGGATGGCGGTCGAGGGTCGCGGCGAGGCCGGCGCGCAGCGCGTCCTCGTCGAGCGTGCCCCACAGGTCGAGCGAGGCGGTGAAGTTGTACGCGCGGCTTCCTGGCAGCACCTGCTCGTGCAGCCAGACGATCTCCTGCGAGGAGGAGAGGGTGAACATCGGCAATTCCCAAGGGTCGTCGGGGTTGTCGGGTCCCGGTGCGGAGCGGGCGCACCACACCGCGCCACGGGTCGCGTGGCGCGGCGGGAGTGTCCCGCGGCAGGGGGCGGCATCGGGCCGGCGGCCTGTCGGCGCGTCAACTCGATGCGGGAGAAAGAAAGATGGGGGGATCAGGGGGAGGTGAGGAGGCGTCAGCCGAAGGGGGCGGGAGCGGTGAGCCGGGCGCGCAGCGCTCCGGTCAGCTCGCCGAAGGCGTCCTCGGCGACGTTGTCGTCGAGCACGGAGCGGTCCCAGGCCATCCGTACGAGGAACTCGGAGCCCTGCGAGACGGAGACCGCGAAGGGCGCGCGTACGGCACGCCCGTCGACGTACACCTCGCGGCCGGTCACGCCGCCGAGGCGCAGTGCCGGGGCGTGTGCGTCCTCGACGGTCAGCAGCCCGGCGAGCCGCCCCGACCAGGGCGCGCCGGCCGTCCGGGCGGCGCGCACCACCTCGTCGAAGGGCGTGTCCGCGCGGTCGAGGTCGTCCCACCACGCGGTGGACAGCGCGGCGTGGGCGTCCGGGCCGGCGGCTGAGGCCGCGGCCGTCGCGGGGAAGACGACCGTGTTGAGGAAGCAGCCGAGCACGGGCCGCGCGGCGGCGGGCCGGCCGCCCCACGGGTAGCCCAGAGGGTGCGTCCCCTCGCCGTACAGCGCTCGCGCGGCGGCGGCGCACGCGCCCAGCAGGTCGGGGAAGGGCAGGGGAGCGGCGCCCGCGGGCAGCCGCAGCGCGGCGGCGCCGGACGGCAGCGCGCCCGGCGGCAGGGGCTTGGGGGAGGGGGCCGTGTCGCGCACGTCCCGCAGCCGCTCGCCCCAGTAG
>NZ_JBHVHQ010000581.1:0-5597 GCF_042800135.1 Streptomyces sp. NPDC057654
GCTCAAGGGGGCGTCAGGAGCTGAGCTCCCAGACGGCGTTGGCGATCGCGTCCGTGTTGGTGTCGAGCGCCTTGTCGTCGACGTTCTTCAGGGTGTCGCAGGAGCGGTGGTAGCAGGCGTCGAACTCCTCGCCGGCGGTGCCGCCCCACTGCTCGGCCTGCTTCTGCGTCTTGGTCCGCTCCCCGCCCGAGTACAGCCCGCCGACCTTCACGCCCCGGTCCTTGAACGGGGCGTGGTCGGAGCGGCCGTCGCCCTCCGTCTCCGGCTCGGTCGCGATCTTCTTGGCCGCGAACCAGTCGGTGAAGACCTTCTCCAGCCGCGTGTCGTCGTCGTACACGAAGTAGCCGGGGTTGGGTGAGCCGATCATGTCGAAGTTGAGATAGCCGTCGATCTTCGACAGGCCGTCCGCGCCCAGGGCGTCGACGTAGTGCGAGGAGCCGACCATCCCGGCCTCCTCGTCGCCCCACCACGCGAACCGCAGGTGCTTCGTGGGCTTGAGGTCCGCCTTGGCGACGGCGAGCGCGACCTCCAGTATCCCGGCCGAGCCGGACCCGTTGTCGTTGATGCCCGGCCCGGCGTCGACCGAGTCCAGGTGTGCGCCCGCCATGACGACCTTGCCGGAGTCGCCGCCCGGCCAGTCCGCGATGACGTTGTAGCCCTTGGCGCCGCCGCTGGTGAACTCCTGGAGCTTGGTGGTGAACCCGGCCGCGTCGAGCTTGGCCTTGATGAACTCCACCGACGCCTTGTAGCCGGGGGTGCCGTGGGCGCGGGTGCCGCCGTTGGCGTCGGCTATCTTCTGCAACTCGCCGAGGTCGGCCTTGACGGCCGCGCCGTCGATGTCGGGCGCGGACAGGGGCGTACGGGCAGGGGCGGGGGCCGATGCCTGGGCCACGGCGGCCGGGCCGAGCAGGGCGGCGGTCAGCGCGGTGCAGGCGCCGACGGCGAGAGCGGTGCGGCGCAGCGGTGACGCAGTGGATGCAGCGGATGAAGTGACCGCAGTGAACGCAGTGAACACAGTGGGCTCCGTAACTGAAGTGGGGGGTGGTGCGGAGCAATTGATGCGGACATGAGGATTTAAGGTTCGCCGCGATCCGTCAAGGGCGATTAAAGAACAGCGTGTTCCGCGGAGCGGACGCGAGGGGGACGCGAGGGGTGCAAGGGGGCGCGGGCGGCCCCGTGTCCCTCTGTGTCCCTCCGTGTCTCTCCATACGACCGTCACCTGACCAGCGGCCGGACGGTGGAGCGGCCCCCGAGGCGGGTATGACAGTGATGCGGGCATGACCAGCCGGCTCCGCACGGCCCCGGTCCCACGTCCCGCACCCATCCACGCGCCCGCGCCGGCCCGCGCCGTCGCCAGCCGTGTCACAGCCATGCCCGCATCCCGCCACAGCGAAGGGGCCGTCATGCCCGCAGGACCACAGAAATATCCAGGGGCGTCCACCGCACACTGGTGGCAGTCCAGATGGGGCGGCGACCCCATGGAGGTCAACACCATCGTCTGGCACTCCACCGAGGGAACCGGCCTGCCGGACTACGCCGGCGGCTCGGCGGCGCCCAACTTCACCGCGCTCCCCGACTTCGACGCGCAGCGGCTGACCTGGTACCAGCACTTCGACTTCGACATATCGTCGCGGGCGCTCGTCAACAAGCCGGGCGGCGTTCAGACCAACACCCTCAACGTCTGCCAGGTCGAGATCGTCGGCACCTGCGACCCGGCCGCCCATGGGAAGTGGACCGCGCGTCACCTCTACACCCCGGAACTGCCCGACTGGGCCCTGCGCGACCTCGCCGCCTTCGCGAAGTGGGCGCACGACGAGCACGGGGTGCCGCTGACGGGCGACGTGGAGTTCAAGGCGTACCCCGCCTCGTACGGCGCCAACGGCGTGCGCATGGGAGCCGCGAAGTGGAACGCCTTCCGCGGGCACTGCGGCCACCAGCACGTACCGGAGAACGACCACGGCGACCCCGGCCTGCTCCCGATGGCCGCGATCCTCACGCGCGCGGGCGAAGCGGCCGGCACGCCGTAGGTCATGACGAAACGAGGCGACACCCACCACCACACCGCAGAAGGAGGAGAGAAGTGCCGTACACCCTGGGAGAGATCAGCAACCAGGGCCAGGAGCTGGTGCCCAACTCCTGGAAGACCCTGACCATCAGCCGCACCGACCTCATAGCCGGCGCCGGTTCGTACACGGCGACCGTGTATCTGACCCTCGAAGCGCCCGCCGGGGCCACCGTCCAAGGCCGCTTCTACCACCGCCGCGCGGACGGCTCCCGCTGGGACGGGCCGATCATCGAGCGGCTCACCACACCCGGCCTGTCGTTCGTCGACTTCACCCACACCGGCTCCATCGGCAAGGGCGAGACGGTCCGCTTCGAAGTCACGTACGGCCCGGACGCCCCCGACGACACCGGTCACGCCCTGCTGCACACCGCCCGCGCCCGCGGGCTCTACTGGAAGTGAGTTCCCCATGAGCCGGCTGAACCAGCTGCCCCGACTCCTCCTCGACATCGCCGAGCGCACCGTCGCCGCCTATGTGACGACGCTCCTCGGCCTGCTCCTCGCCGACGGCTTCGACCTCACCAGCCTCTCCGCCGTCAAGGCCGCGGCGATCGCCGCCCTGCCCGCCGCCCTGTCCGTCCTCAAGGGCGCGATCGGGGCTCTGGCGGGCGACCGGACCACCGCCGCGTGGCTGCCCCGCCGCAAGGACCCCGCGCCGGAGGCCGGGCGCGGTACGTGACGCCGGGCGCGGTGCGTGACGCCGCGCGCCGACGCGATCCCCACCAGGCGGCCCGAGGCGCGTTCCCGGGCCGCTCTGTACGTTTCCGTCCGGAATTCCGCGTTCATGACATCGATGTCACAGGATTCCTGACAGCTTTGGCTATGGATGCGCAAAGCGTCAGTTAACGCGGTGGAAAAGGTTGAGTATTAACGTGCAATACAGGTCGCGAGACGGAGAACCGCAGGTCAAGTCCGGATTCTCGACCGATATGGTCCATCTGCGTCCAGTCGGAACGACGCGGTCCGCGCACCAACGCCTACCGGCCGGAACGCTGGTTCCTCCTGCCCAATTGTGAGCGGAGGAAGAACGACAGTGAGGTGGGACGCGTGCAACTTTCCCCGCACGAACAAGAACGACTGCTCATCCATGTGGCGGCCGACGTCGCCGAGCGGCGCAGGAACCGCGGGCTGCGGCTCAACTACCCCGAAGCGGTCGCGCTCATCACCGCGCACATCCTCGAAGGCGCCCGCGACGGCAACAGCGTCGCCGAGCTGATGGCCTCCGGACGCAAGGTGCTCTCCCGCGACGAGGTCATGGACGGCATCCCCGAGATGATCCACGACGTACAGGTCGAGGCCACCTTCCCGGACGGCACCAAGCTCGTCACCGTGCACGAGCCCATCGCCTGGCAGGGGGAGCGGACCGCATGATCCCCGGAGAGATCCTCTTCGCCGAGGAGCCCGTACGTTTCAACGAGGGCCTCCCGCACATCAGCCTCACCGTGCTGAACGCCGCCGACCGGCCCGTACAGGTCGGCTCCCACTACCACTTCGCCGAGGCCAACCCCGGTCTCGACTTCGACCGCGCGGCCGCGTACGGCAAGCGGCTCGACATCGCCGCCGGCACCGCCGTCCGCTTCGAACCGGGCATCCCCGTCGAGGTCGACCTCGTACCCATCGCGGGCAAGCGCATCGTCGAGGGCCTGCGCGGCGAGACCGGAGGACCCCTCGATGTCTGAGCTCACCCGCCCCGCCTACGCCGACCTCTTCGGTCCGACCGCGGGCGACCGCATCCGGCTCGCCGACACCGCCCTCGTCGTGGAGATCGAGGAGGACCGCTCCGGCGGCCCCGGGCACTCCGGCGACGAAGCGGTCTTCGGCGGCGGCAAGGTCATCCGCGAGTCGATGGGGCAGTCCCGCGCCACCCGCGCGGAGGGCGCCCCCGACACCGTGATCACCGGCGCCGTCATCCTCGACCACTGGGGCATCGTCAAGGCCGACGTCGGCCTGCGCGACGGCCGGATCACCGGCATCGGCAAGGCCGGCAACCCCGACACCATGGACGGCGTCCACCCCGACCTCGTCATCGGCCCCGAGACCGAGATCATCGCCGGCAACGGGAAGATCCTCACCGCCGGAGCCATCGACACCCACGTCCACTTCATCTGCCCGGACGCCGTGCACGAGGCCCTCGCCTCCGGCATCACCACGCTGGTCGGCGGCGGCACCGGCCCCGCCGAGGGCAGCAAGGCCACCACCATCACCCCCGGCTCCTGGCACCTGGCCCGGATGTTCGAGGCGCTGGAGGCGTACCCCATCAACATCGGGCTGCTCGGCAAGGGCAACACGATGTCGTACGACTCGATGCGCGACCAACTGCGCGCGGGAGCCGTCGGGTTCAAGGTCCACGAGGACTGGGGCGCGACCCCCGCCGTCATCGACGCCTGCCTCAACGTCTGCGAGGAGAGCGGCGCCCAGCTCGCCATCCACACGGACACCCTCAATGAGGCCGGATTCGTCGGCGACACCCTCGCCGCCATCGGCGGGCGCTCCATCCACGCGTACCACACCGAGGGCGCGGGCGGCGGCCACGCACCGGACATCATCACCGTGGTCTCCGAGTCCAATGTGCTGCCCAGCTCCACCAACCCGACCCGGCCGCACACCGTCAACACCGTCGAGGAGCACCTCGACATGCTGATGGTCTGCCACCACCTGAACCCGGCCGTCCCCGAGGACCTCGCCTTCGCCGAGTCCCGCATCCGGCCCAGCACCATCGCCGCCGAGGACGTCCTGCACGACCTCGGCGCGATCTCGATCCTCTCCTCCGACGCCCAGGCCATGGGCCGCATCGGCGAGGTCGTGCTGCGCACCTGGCAGACCGCGCACGTCATGAAGGTGCGCCGCGGCGCGCTGCCCGGCGACGGCCGCGCCGACAACCACCGCGCGCGCCGCTACGTCGCCAAGTACACGATCAACCCGGCCGCCGCCCAGGGCCTCGACCATGAGATCGGCTCCGTGGAGACCGGCAAGCTCGCCGACCTCGTGCTGTGGGACCCGGTGTTCTTCGGCATCCGCCCGCAGCTCGTCATCAAGGGCGGGCAGATCGCGTACGCGCAGCTCGGCGACGCCAACGCCTCCATCCCCACCCCGCAGCCGGTCCTGCCGCGCCCCATGTTCGGCGCCGTCGGCCGGGCCCCGGCGGCGAGTTCCCTCAACTTCGTCACCCAGGCGGCGATGGACGACGGGCTCCCGGAGCGGCTCGGGCTCGACAAGCGGTTCACCCCGATCCGCTCGACCCGCGGCGTCTCCAAGGCCGATATGCGCAACAACGACGCCATGCCGCGCGTCCTGGTCGACCCGGACACGTTCACGGTCACCATCGACGGCGACGCCGTGGAACCGGCGCCGGCCGCCGAACTGCCCATGGCCCAGCGTTACTTCCTGTTCTGATATGGCCACCGACTATGTGACGGCCCCGCTCGGCGGGGGAGCCGCGCGGACCCGGCCGCCGGAGCCGTTCAAGGACCGCGCCGCGCGCCCGCCCGAGCCCGTGCCCGTACGCGCCGCGCGCCCGCCGGAGCCCTTCGAGAAC
>NZ_JBHVHQ010000582.1:0-5581 GCF_042800135.1 Streptomyces sp. NPDC057654
GGTATGCCCAGTGTGCCAGGTTCACTGTTCAACAGGGTGCGGTTACCGCCCGATCCTGCGTCCCATAGGGCGCTTTTGTCGGGCGGCAACCGCACCCTACCTGCCAGTAAAGCCCTGCTCGCGAGTGCCAGGGACAGGAGGCGGAGGCGTTCGGACGATCGGCAGTCGAAGGCCATGGCCCGAGGGTCGGAGAGCTGACGCATCGGGCAAAGGACGGTTCGCGCACTCACCACCTGCCGAAGCCGTCCGGCGTGGGGGAGACGCGCGGGCGCGGTACAGGCAACCCGGGGCGAGCGTCGGCGGGGGCCTCTTCTTTTCGGGCGGCACGTCGAAGAGATCACTGATAGCCGTGGGACCCGCCGGGCCCGATCCCGCGGAGGGGTTCTACGGAAGCCCTGTGTTTTCAAGGGGATGGGCAGTCCGCCGGCGCAAACGCGCCGTCTGTGCAACACCGCCGTGTTGCACGTGCACCACGCAAAACACCCCCCTGACCGCGTTTTCGCAGGTCAGATGGGTGTTACTGGCGGTAGCGGTGGGATTTGAACCCGCTAGCGTGCCCCGTCTCACCTGCGGTTTCTCCGGAGAGCCCGAAAAATCGGGGCGTTTCGATCCTGTACGGTCCTGCTGGATCGGGGTCCGTGTGGACACGTCCACACGGGAGTGAAGCCCGTTGGCCCCGAGGTAGCGGCGTAGTGGCTGTCCCCGGGGGGTGGCGACGGGACAGTCAGCGGGTGCGGGCTTCGGGTTCGCGCCGGGGCAGCTCGTCAAGGTCGAGGTTGAAGGTCCGACCGTCGGCCAGCTCAATGGGTAGCTTGCCGGTGCCGTACTTGTGGGTGTGTGCCGCGATATAACCGGCCCCAGTGGGCTCGGTATGGATGACGACCTCCTGGGCGTACGGGTCCACGATCAGGTAGACCGGGATGCCGTAGCGGCCGTACTTGGCCGTGCAGTCGTCGTAGTCCTTGCGGGCGGAGGAGACGGACACCACCTCCGCGATCAGCAGGACGTCCTCGAAGCTGTAGCGCTTGCCCTGCTTCTGCGCGTCCTCGCGAAGGATCGCGAGATCGGGAGCGGAGTTCTCGTCGGCTGGGAAGTCGAGGTACACGTCGGAGGTCACCTTCGCGTGACGCCCCAGAGCGAGGGTGTCGATCTGCAACGAGCGGATCGTGCTGGAGTGCTCCTCGCTCTGCGGAGTCATGATCACCTTCCCGTCGGCACCGAAGAAGACCGTGTAACCCTCGGGGAACTCGGTGTGCATGATCGCGTCAACGCTCATCAACGGCTCCTTCCCATCGCCTCCCAGCATAGGGGCGCGCGTGCTGGAACAGGGGCCTCGTGCCCCTTGGGAGCGGGGTCGCCTTCGAGGAGTCTGCCGATCCTCATCCAGCAACCCAACATCACCCCAAACCGTCTGCTGCGTAAATCCCGAAACGTCTGCTGCTGCTAGAGTGCTGGATATGCCCAGGGGAATCTCTGTGAGGGGTGGGTCAAGAGTGAGTCGGTCGTGGCCGTGGTGGCTCGCGGGGTCCCTGACGATGAACATCGCCTTCGTGGCGGGCATCGTCGAGTACGCGCGGTCCAGGGACGTGCTCGGTGCCGTGCAGCATGGGGGTAGTGCGTTCGCGGTGGTCGCCGCGATCGCCGTCGTGATCGTCGTCGCCTTTCGGCGCTGACTCCGCAAGGTGGGTGTCATGCAAGAGACCAGGTCCCTGATGGATTGGCTGGCACGGGCCGCCGATGCGCTGCGCGGCGACATGAGTGTCGACTCGATGCAGCAGCTCCTCCTGGCTGCGGTCTTCCTGCGTCATATCTCGGACGTTCCCGAGGATGTGGCCCAGGGGCGTCCGACCTGGCAGGGCTTGGTGGACGAGGTGGGCCATTGCGGACAATCCAAGGAGGTTGTCCGACAGGCGCTGCATGCCTGGAGCGGTGATTACGGGCAGCTTTGCCTGGACCTGGACGACGATCCGGTTCTCGGGGAGCTGTACTCCGGAGGCCCGAGGGCGGACCAGGCATTGCGGGACCTCTTTGCCGTCTTGGACCGCGCGAGTCGGGAGTTGCCAATGGCGGAGCTGTACGAGCAGTGCCTTGCGCGATTCTCGGAGGATCGGACTGGTGGTGAGTACTACACGCCGCGCGGAGTCATCCGGACGATGGTGGAGCTGATGGCGCCGGCGCCGGGTGACGAGGTTTACGACCCGGCATGTGGGTCGGCTGGGTTCTTGACTGAGGCGGCGCGTTACGTAGATGCGCACCACGGACCGTTGTTGGATCACGCTGGGCCCGCGCTTCGGCTGTTCGGCCAAGACGTCAACGCACGTACGCGCCGGATCGCGGTGATGAACTTGATCCTCCACGGCTTGGACCAGGAAATGGGCCGGGGGATTGGCCAAGGTGACAGCCTTGCGCAGGGTTCGGAAGTCAGCGAGAAGCACACCGTCGTACTTGCGAACCCACCCTTCAGCATGGCCTGGCAAGACCATGGGCACGGCCGGTTCGTGCCCTGGCGCTACGGTCAGCCGCCCAAGAGTAAGGCAGACTTCGCTTGGGTTCAGCATGTGCTGGGCTCGCTCAAGCCCGGTGGCCGTGCGGCGATCCTCCTAGCGAATGGTGCGTCCTTTCGAGGGGGTGCCGAGCGGCGCATCCGAGCCGGTCTGGTGCAGGACGACGTACTCACTGCTGTCGTTCAACTGCCACCTGGACTCTTCTCGCACACACGGATCCCCGCATGTGTGTGGATCTTCGACAGGTCCAAGCAGTCCCACGCCAAGAACCGGGTCCTCTTCGTCGATGCACAGGACGCGGGCGCGCAGGTAAGCCGGGGCAGACGCGCCCTCACCGACGAGGACGTCGCACGGATCGTCGACACCTTCAGGAACTGGTCAGCAGGCAGAGAGAGCGAAGAGCCGGGGTGGTGCCGGACTGTCACCCTGAATGAGATTGAGGCAGCTGATTTCGATCTCCAGCCCGCACGCTACGTCATGCCGGTCGTCGCCGAAGCCGCAGCTGGTGACGACGAGCGCCGAGTGCGTGAGCTGACGGAGGACCTCTACGGATACTTCGCCGAAGCCGCGCGCCTGGAGCATGAGCTTCGCGCCATCTTGGAGGCGTCGTGAGCGGACACGCGCAGTGGACAACGCTCACCGACCTGCCTGGAGTGGAGGTGGTCGGGTATGGCATCAACCGCCCGGGTCGCCCTGATCCGGAAGGCATCCCCATGCTTCGGGCCGGGGATATCACCGACGGTCGTATCCGGCAGGCGGAACTGGTCTGCGTGGGACGGGAAGTGGCAGAAAGTCATCCGAAGACGCGGCTGCGCCCCGGTGACCTGCTCGTAGTTCTTGTGGGACGGATCGGCGAAGCCGCCGTAACAGGACCGGAGCACGAGGGGTGGAATGTCGCGCGCTCGGTGGCCTTGGTTCGTTGCCACGACCTCGGTCTTGCCCAATGGCTTCGGATCTGGCTCGCCATGCCCGCCGCCCGTGCCTGGTGTGAGGCACAGGCTGTCGGCACCGTGCAACGCACGCTCGGGCTGAGGTCACTGCGCCAACTGCCCGTTGCGCTGCCGCCACTGGCAGAGCGTGAACGAACCATGCGCGTGGTTCGTGTCATTGAGAGCAGGATCGATGTCAACGACCAAATCGCGCACACCGCTGTCGCACTTGCAGACGCCCACTTCGGTGTGCTGACGGCGGACCGGGGGGGATGGGCGGAGAAGACCTTCGGCGGAGTCGTCCGCGAAGTCCGGACCGGAACGGCCGCACGGCCATCCGCACATCAAGGGGGCGATGCGTGGATAGCGCCCGCCGATGTGTTGCGCAATCCGTTTCCCCACTTCGACACCGTGAGCACACCGGACCTGCCGGGTGGCGTTGGCCGCTTGCTCGTGGTTCCCAAGGCGGGACAGGTGCATGTCGCAGTCGCCCACACGCCCGTGACCACGAGCCGTGGGGTGCTTGCACTGGACCCCGCAGGGGAGGACGACGCTTGGTGGCTGCTGCATGAAATCCGTGCCAGAGGCCGCGAGTTGGCGCACCTCGCGCAGGGCACTGCGGGCCGCGAGCTGAGTGCCCGGACCTTTGGTCAGGCGGCGGTGGCCTGGCCGCCTCAGGAGACGCTGGCGCGCTTCGCCCGCATTGCAAGAGCGCTCCACGCGCGGGCACTCACGGCCCAGCGAGAGAACCGGACCCTGCGCACTCTCCTTGCCGAGGTCGCGCGCACTCTGGAGGCGGTTGGAGAAACGCCCTTGGGGCCGCAAATGGACCCACCTGAGAGTCGGGAAGAGGAGCCGTACCTCAGGTGAGGGCCCACGGAGACCGAGAAGGCCCCGAGAGGGGCTGGATCCCTCCGTAGGACCGCGTGAAGGCTGTGGATTTTCAGGGATCTTGGACGATCGACGTTCGACGGCGTGTGGACGGGTCCACACGCCGGCCACACGCAAAAACCCCTATGATGCACGTTTCCGCAGATCAGAGGGGTTTCACAAGCGGTAGCGGGGGGATTTGAACCCGCTAGATGAGTAGTTCCGATGTGGCTCAGTGGTCGTAGGCGGTCAATGACCTGGTGACGGGGGCGCCGATGGCTCGGTTGTGCCAGATGGCGCAGGTCATCGCGAGGATCCGTTGGGCCACGCGGACGCCGACGCCTTCGATGGTGCGGCCGCCGTGCTGTTCGAGGTCGAGCTGGCCTTTGAGGGTGTCGTTGACCGATTCGATCAGCTGCCGCACCGTTTTGAGCAGGGATTCTCCTGGTCGTGGGGTGCGGTTGCGGTAGGAGGGCCGCAGCAGACGCACGCCATGGGTGGCGAGGAGGCGGTCGAGTTCAGCGGCGGTGTAGCCCTTGTCCGCCAGGATGAGCAGCCCGGGGCGGGATGCGGCGAGTTCGGGTTCGAAGTCCAGCAGGGCGGCCAGCACCTGTCGTTCGTCGATCTTCGGATCGGCCAGGGCCCAGGTGACCGGGAGGCCGGCGGGGGTGCATACCAGGTGCAGTTTCAGGCCCCAGTAGTAACGGGAGTGTGAGCGGCAGTAGCCGTAGTTCGCCCAGCCGGCCAGTTCGGAGCGTTTGACCGTCTCGCGGGAGCGGGCGCATTCGACGGGCGTGGAGTCCACGATCCACACGTCGTCCAGCCACAGGTCGCAGTCCGCGGCCAGTGATCGGATGGCCCGTTTGACCAGGGGCAGAGCCGCTCGCAGGCGCTTGTTGTAGGCGGGCCGCTGGGGCAGGTACGGGAACAGGCTGTGCAGGTGGGCGTGGGCGAAGCGCAGCCAGCGGGCCTCGCAGTGAAAGCCCAGCACCGCCTGGGCCACGGCCAGTGTGACCAGCTCCGCGTCGGTCAGCCGCGGCGGACGGCCACGCCACCGTGGGCTCTTTAAATGGTCATCGACGTGCACATACAGTGCGGTCAAGAGGGTGTCTAGTTCGGTCGTCACAACCCGATGCTGGACACCCTCCCTGCGTCCGTGAACCCCGCATTCGGAACTACTCGTCTAGCAGGGCGACTTGTGGACGTGTTCAGCGAGCCGAAGAGCCTGTGGGATGGGGCTGCGTTGGTCGGCGATCGGATCCAAGTTCTGCCGGCGCT
>NZ_JBHVHQ010000583.1:0-5572 GCF_042800135.1 Streptomyces sp. NPDC057654
ACCGTGCACGGGGTATGCCGCCTCACGGGCGTCGCGGACGAACTCGCCAAGGCGGGCTTTCCCCGGAAGCGCGGCGGCACGTTCCGCTGGGGCGCCACGCCGGAGCCGTGGACGTTCTCCTTCTCGGTCTCCCCGCGCATGGCGGGCCCGACGTCCTTCGCGTACCAGGTGGAGCGGTCGAAGTTCGACCACATTCTGCTCAACCACGCCCGCCACACGGGCGCCGAGGTGCGCGAGGGATGCGGCGTCGCCGACGTCATCGCCGACGACGAGCGGGTGCGCGGCGTCCGGTACACCGATGTGGACGGCACGGAACGGGAGGCGTTCGCCACGTTCGTGGTCGACGCGTCCGGCAACAAGAGCCGGCTGTACCGGCGGGTGGGCGGCTCCCGTAACTACTCGGAGTTCTTCCGCAGCCTCGCGCTGTTCGGCTATTTCGAGAACGGCAAACGGCTCCCGGAGCCGAACTCGGGCAACATCCTGTCCGTGGCGTTCGACAGCGGCTGGTTCTGGTATATCCCGCTGAGCGACACGCTGACGAGCGTCGGCGCGGTCGTGCGGCGGGAGCTGGCCGAGAAGATCCAGGGCGACTCCGAGAAGGCGCTGCGGGCCCTCATCGCCGAATGCCCCCTGATCGCCGAGTATCTGGCGGACGCCCGACGGGTCACGACCGGCCAGTACGGCGAGATCCGGGTCCGCAAGGACTACTCGTACCACCACACGACGTTCTCCCGCCCCGGCATGATGCTGATCGGCGACGCCGCGTGCTTCGTCGACCCGGTCTTCTCGTCGGGCGTCCATCTCGCCACCTACAGCGCGCTGCTGGCGGCCCGGAGCATCAACAGCACGCTGGCCGGACTCGTGAGCGAGGAGGCGGCCATGAAGGAGTTCGAGAACAGGTACCGGCGCGAGTACGGCGTCTTCTACGAATTCCTGGTCTCGTTCTACGACATGCACCGCAGCGAGTCCTCGTACTTCTGGCAGGCCAAGAAGGTCACCCAGCACAACCGCTCCGAATTCGAGGCGTTCGTCGACCTCGTGGGCGGGGTCTCCTCCGGCGAGTCCGCCCTCACCGAGGCCGACGCCGTCATGGACCGCCGCCGCGCGGGCTACGACGAGTTCGCCTCCGCCGTGGACCACCTGGCCCACAGCGACGACGGGAACATGGTGCCGCTGATCAAGTCCTCGGTGGTGCGCGCGGCCATGAGCGAGAGCTCCCAGGTGCAGATGCACGCGCTGCTCGGCCAGGACGCGGCGCCGGAGACCCCGATGTTCCCCGGCGGGCTCGTGTCGTCGTCGGACAGCATGTACTGGCTGCCGTTCGCCGGTTCGTGAAGCCCGGTTCGTGAAGCCCGATTCGTGAAGCCTGGTTCGTGTATCCCGATTCCGGGCCCGCGGCTTCCGGGCCCGGATACGCAGCGCCGAGAAGGAGGTTGCTCCGCCCATGACGCAGCAAGGAGAGATCCCCGTACACACGCGCCGCGACCGGTACGACCCCGTGCCCGAGCTCGCCCGGCTGCGCGCCGAGCGGCCGCTCGCGGAGCGGGCGAACGTCAGCCGCGGAACCGCCAGCCGCCTGGAGGGGTGGCTCGCCACCGGATTCGACGAGGTGCGGGAGGTGCTCGGCGGCTCGGAGCGGTTCAGCACCCTCCCGCCCGCCGACAGCAAGGCGGAGTCCCTGGAGCTCGTCCAGGCCGGGAACCTGCTGCGGTACGACCCGCCCGAGCACACCCGCCTCCGGCAGATGCTGACGCCCGAGTTCACGGTCCGCCGGATGCGCAGGATGGCACCGCACATCGAGGCCATCACCGAGGACTGCATGGACACCCTGGAGGAGGCCGGCCCGCCGGCCGACCTCATGAAGCACTTCGCCTGGTCCGTACCGGCGCTGGTCACCTGCGAACTGCTCGGCATCCCCCGCGACGACCGGGCCGAGCTCGCCCGCCGCCTCGACGAACTGAACCGCCACACCGGCACCCACCACGGCCACTCGGCCTCGAACGTGCTGTTCCGCCACATGATCCACTTCGCGGCGCTGCAACGGAAGAACCCCGGCGAGGAACTCATCGGCATGCTCGTGCGCGAGCACGGCGACGACATCAGCAACCAGGAACTGGCCGGCATCAGCCTGTCCCTCATGGCGGCCGGGATCGAGAACATCGCCTGCATGCTCGGGCCGGGGATCCAGGTGCTGCTGGAACACCCCGACCAGCTCGCCCTGCTCCGCGAGCGCCCCGAACTGATCGACCAGGCCGTGGAGGAACTGCTGCGCTACGTCTCCGTCATCCCCACCGCCTCGCCCCGCACCGCCCTGGAGGACATCGAGGTCGCCGGGCATGTCGTCAAGGCCGGCGAGCGGGTCGTCTGCTCGCTGTTCGCCGCCAACCGGCTACAGGACCCCGACGGGCCGCGCGACGACTTCGACATCACCCGCACCCCCGTCTCCCACGTCGCCTTCGGACACGGCATCCACCACTGCGTGGGCGCGCCGCTCGCCCGGATGGTGCTGCGGACCGCCTACCCGGCGCTGCTGCGCCGCTTCCCCGGCCTGCGGCTCGCCGTCCCGGCGGAGGAGGTCTCGTTCCGGCCCGCGCAGTCGCTCATCTACGGCGTGAACGATCTGCCCGTCACCTGGTGAGGCCGCGATGACACAGGAAACCCGGTCCGCGCGCCCGTACACGCGCAGGGACCGCTTCGACCCCTCCCGTGAACTGAGCCGCCTGCGCACGGAGGCGCCTCTCACCAAGATCGATACGGGCACGAGCACGAGCACGGGTACGGGTGCCGTCACGGACCCGGGGGCGGCCGGGACCCGCTGGCTGGCCACCGGCTACGACGTGGTCCGCCGCGTACTCGGCGACCCCGCCCGCTTCAGCAGCAGCGGACCTGCCCGCACCGACGCCGGCTCCCGGCCGGACGGCTGGCTCGGCAGCCTCCTCGTCGACTACGACCCGCCCGAGCACACGCGGCTGCGCGCGATGCTGACGCCGGAGTTCACGGTGCGGCGGATCCGGCGGCTGGAGCCCCGCGTCGAGGCCCTGGCGGCGGAGCGCCTGGACGCCATGGAGGCGGCCGGGCCGCCCGCCGACCTGGTGTCCGCGTTCACCTGGCGCGTCTCCGTCGGGACGCTCTGCGAACTGATCGGCGTCCCGCGCGACGACCGCGCCGACTTCGAACGCCGCAGCCGAGCCTTCGTCAGCGGCGGCCGCAGCACCCACGGCTCGTACCTCTCCCGCTACTTCGCCGCCCTGCTGGCCCGTCAGCGCGAGGACCCCGACGAGGGGTTCATCGGCATGCTCGTACGCGACCACGGCGACCGCCTCACCGACGAGGAACTGCAAAGCGTCATCCTCGTCCTGCTCCTCGCCGGGATCGACAACGCCTCCAGCATGCTCAGCCTCGGCACCCTGGTCCTCCTGGACCACCCCGGCCAGCTCGCCGCGCTGCGCGACGCCCCGGCGCTCGCGGACCGCGCGATCGAGGAACTGCTCCGGTACCTGTCCGTGGTGCACGCCCCGACCGCCCGGTTCGCCGTCGAGGACGTCACCATCGGCGATCAGCTGATCAAGGCGGGCGAGCAGGTCATCTGCTCCATCGCGACGGCCAACCGCGACGACGCCCTCGGCGACGGCATGGACCGCTTCGACCTCACCCGCGAGCCCGTCCCTCACCTGGCCCTCGGCCACGGCATCCACCACTGCCTCGGCGCGGCACTGGCCAGGATGGAAATGCGCATCGCCTATCTCGCGCTGCTGCGCCGTTTCCCCGCCCTGCGGCTGGCCGTACCCGGCGACGAGGTGCCCTTCCGCGAGGACGCGTCCGTATACGGCGTGGAACGACTGCCGGTCACCTGGTAAGGGGTGCGATGACTCAGCAAACCCGGCCCATCCCCATGCATACGCGCCGCGAGCGCTTCACCCCCGCGGCCGAACTGGCCCGGCTGCGCCGGGAATCGCCTCTGGTGAAGATCAGCGAGGGCGAATCCCCGGGCGAGCCGGCCGAGTGGCTCGCCACGGGCCACGCCGAGGTGCGCCGCATCCTCGGCGACCCCGTCCGCTTCAGCAACCGGCGCCGGTTCGGCGAGCGTGACGCGGGCCCCCGGTCGGAGGACTGGATCGGCAACCTGATGGACTGGCGATACCCGGCGACGAAGTGCCCTTCCGCGTGCACACGCCCGTATACGGGGTCGATCGACTGCCCGTCAGCTGGTGAACGACGCACTGGTGGAAAACGATTGAGGGGTTGTCGGTGAGGAGAGGGGGAGGGCGATGGAGGTACGAGTCGACCGCGGCAAGTGCGCGGCTTCCGGACTGTGCGTGCTCACGGTGCCGGCGGTCTTCGACCAGTCGGAGGAGGACGGCAAGGTGATGCTCCTCGCCACCGCCCCCGGCCCGGAGCTGGCCGTGGCCATGCGCGCGGCGGCGTCGCGGTGCCCTTCCGGCGCGATCACGCTGGTCACGCGGCCGGAGGAGGAGCAATCCGAGGCGGCCGGGGCGTCGGGAGCAGAGTAGCCCGGCCGTCGCGGGGCGGAGGCCGCGAGCCGGTGATCGAAGGTCCGAAGGGGGCGGAGCCATGGCCGGGCGGGGACCGCGGCGGCCGGGAACCGCCCCCGTGTCTGGGAGGTGACCCACATGTTCCACGTCATGGGGCAGGAGAATCCGCAACGCGTCGACCTGTACCAGAAGGCGCAGCTGCTGCTGCCCTTCGCCATCCGGGGCCTGGCCACGCTGGGCGTCGCCGACGCGCTCGCCGCCGGGCCGAAGCCCGTCGAGGAGATCGCCAAGGAAGTCGGCGCGGATACGGACGCCTTGTACCGGACGCTGCGGTACGTGGCCCGGAAAGGAGTCTTCGAGGAGCTGCCGGGGCGGGAGTTCGCGATGACCCCGAACGCGGAGTGCCTGCGCAGCGACAGCCCCGGCAGCATGCGGCCGATGCTGATGATGGGCGACGACGCGGACGCGCAGTTCGGCGCGTTCACACGGATCGTCCAGGTGCTGCGCACCGGCGAGGCCGAGCGGCTGGGACATCTCCGGAGGGTCGTCGTCACCGAGGGCGGACCGGCGGCGGAGGGGCAGCCTGAGGCGGGGCCGGAAGGGCAACCGTCACAGGAGCGTCCGAAGGGGCGGTTCTGCCGGTTGCAGGACCCCCGGCAGTTCGACGCCGTCCTCGACGCCGTCGACTTCGCCTCCGACGACGTGGTGGCCGACATCGGAGGCGCCAACGGGGCCATGCTCGGCGCGATCCTCGCCCGGCACCCGCGATTGAAGGGCATCCTGTTCGACCGCCGGCAGGTGGTCGAGGACGCCCCGGCGACTCTGAGCGCCCTCTCGGTCGCGGACCGCTGCCAGATCGTCGGCGGCGACATGCTGGAGGGGGTGCCGAGCGGCGCGGACACCTACCTCATGAGCAACGTGCTGCACAGCCAGCCCGACGAACGGGCGCTGGCGACGCTGACCAACGTACGGTCGGCCATGGGCGACGGCGCCCGGCTGCTGATCATGGAGGCGGTCGTCAACGACATCGGGGACGCGGACGCCTCCGCCGTCGAAATGGACTTCATGCTGATGCTCCA
>NZ_JBHVHQ010000584.1:0-5565 GCF_042800135.1 Streptomyces sp. NPDC057654
TCGAGGAGGGTGCGCCGGGCCCGGTCCGCCTCGCTGACCTCGCGCTGCGCGGCCAGCGCCCGGCGGGCCTCGCCGCGCTCGCGCACCGCGCCGGTCAGCAGCAGCACGACGCCGGTGAGCAGGAAGAGCAGCAGCTGGGTGGCGTTCTCCTGGCCGGTCGGGAACACCGCGGGGAGTACGGCCGTGGCGCCGGTCGCCGCCAACACGGCCAGCAGCCGGCGGCGGCCCTCGCGGAGCCCCACGGCGGCGGTCGCCAGGAGGTAGCCGATCATCGCGGGCGGCGTCCACGGCCAGGCCCGGCCGTCCACGCCGTCGGCCGACAGCAGGACGAAGCCGCCCACGAGGTCGGCGGCGAACACGATCGCCCAGGCGGGCAGCGGGCGGCGCGGGGCGAGCAGCAGTGGCACGGTCTGCGCGGCGGCGAGCGCCAGCGCGGCGGCGACGCCCAGCCGGTAGTCGTTCGCCAGCACGTTGTACGTGGACTGGAGCAGCCCGGCCACGACCGCGCACGCGGCTGCGGCGAGCGGCCACCGGGCCCGGCGGCGTCCGGCGGAGGCGGGAGGGGAAGTGGACATGACCAGGTCAGCCTATGTGCTGCGGCCGGTGTGCGGCCCTCGCGCGGGCCCTGACGGGACGGCTACAGCTCCGCGAGCAGCTCGGTCTTCTTGTCGCTGAACTCGTCGTCCGTGAGCAGTCCCGCCTCGCGCAGCGCGCCGAGGTGGCGGATGCGGTCGGCGATGTCGGCCGGGTCCGGGCGGGCCGCGGGGGCGCGCTCCGGGACGAGGGCCGGGGTCGCGGCCTGTACGGCCTCCAGGACGGCGGCGGCGAACGGCAGCGACTCGTGGGCGAGTCCGTACCCCATGCCGAAGACGACGGCCGCCGGGTCCTGGTCGGCGGCGCCCGGCCGGTCCTCGGCGCTTCCGCCGCGCGGCAGGAGCCGCAGATGGCCGTTGAAGATCTCGGGGGAGCGCCACTCCACGCCGGACAGCCCGTCCACCGTGAAACGCTGGTCGCCCGCCTTCCATTTGGCGGTGGAGGCGCCCGTCCAGAACCAGCGGAAGGAGACGGCCTCGCCGTCGAAGAACGCCTTGGCGTCGTACGCCTTGAAGGACGGCGGCGGCGAGGGCGCGGCCACCAGATACCGCTCGGCCGGTGTGCCGGCCTCCGGGCCGAGCTGGGAGCGCAGTTCGTCGGCGTAGTACTCGGCGAGGGTCTCGCGCTCGGCGGGCAGCACCAGCCGGTAGGGGTCGCTGCCCTCCTTGAGCTGTCCGTCGGCGGCATCGGCCAGCGGGTCGGCGCCGGGCCTCGGCGTCGCGCGCAGCACGACCGTGCCGCGCTTGCCTTGAGCCAGCTCCACAGACGCGAGCGCCTCGTAGGGCACGCGGCGCTCACCGAGCGCCTGGAGCAGTTTCGGCGTGCGCAGCCCCCGTTCGAATCGGATGAGCACGGAGTCGGTGTCGAACTCCCAGGCGGCGTGGAAACCGGCCAGCACATCACCCATGTGGTTCATCGTAGGCGGCGGTCGCCCGCCTGTCCCCCCTCCGGCGCTACGCGCGTAAAACCTCGTGACACGTACGTACGCACACCCGGTGTCATGTCCTGAAACGTGCGTACGGGCCGGGGCGGCGCGCCCTCTGGCCGGGTAGGCGCGCGCACTAGCTCAGGTCCGCGGCGCAGCTTCCGTTGTCCGCCGCGCACCGCACGGACGCGGCGGCGCCGACGCCGATCTTCGCGAAGTTCTCCAGGCTGGTGGTGCCCGGCCGGAAGTAGCCGGGGTGGCCGACGGCTCCGTCGGCGGACAGGATGCGGGCGCCGAAGCCGGTGGACACCGGGTCCGCGCCGTGGCCGAGGCCGCCCCACTCCATGTGCGGGATGTCCTGGATCCAGTCGTGGCGGGCGCGCCACGCCCAGATCCGGGCGCCGGTCCGCAGGTCGGAGGCGCGGCCGGCGCGCATGCCGGGGCTGCCGGCGACCGCGATGTCGGAGACCTTGGACGACAGGTCGCGGGCGGCGACGCCGCACACCACGGAGCCGTAGCTGTGGCAGAACAGCGAGACGCGCGAGTCGTTCGGCAGGCCGCGGACCAGGGCGCGCAGCCGCAGCGCGCCCTCGGCGGCGAGCTTGCCGGTGGCCGCGTCCATGCCGAGCCCCGAGGGCGAGGTGTAGTCGGCCCAGGCGATGACGGCGGTCCTGACGGCGGGCCGGGCACGCAGCTCGGCGCCGTAGAGCGCGGTGGCCATGCCGGCTGTCGCGGTGTACGGGCGGCCCGTCTTCTCGTAGGTCAGCGCGGTGGTATCGACGCCGGGCACCACGACGGAGACCCGGTCGGCGTGCGGGAGGTCGCCGAACACCTCGGCGACGCGCCCCGCCCCGCCGGGGTTGAACGCGAGGATCTGCCGGCCGTCGCGCATCAGCGAGGTGAAGCGGTGCATGCGGCGGTTGGCCTCGCCGCGGCCGAGCGGGGTGAGCCGCTGGTCGTGCGCGCGTTTCTCCTCGACGGCGCGGGCCCGGCCGAGGGCGACGCGGTTGGCGCGGTAGCGCAGCGGTGCGGGTGCGCCGTTGAGGTTGCCGACGACCAGCGGGTAGCGGTTGACGAGATAGCTCAGCTGGCCGCCGGTGAGGCCGGCGAAGAACCGCGCCAGGACGGTCGGCGGGCCGTTCGGGTCGGGCAGCCGGTGTCCGGCGAGCGAGCCGTGCAGCCAGGCGTTGAGCGAGGCCGATCTCGCGTCGGGTTCCCCTCTGTGGCTCCGGATGGCGGTCCATCCGGTCGTGGCGAGCATGACGAAGACCACGGCCAGGGCGAGCAGCGCGCGCCAGACTGTGGCCGAGTTCGTCCAAGGCAGGGGGGAGGGAGCACCGAGCTCCGGGAAGGAAGTCACCGCGGGCCACCCTAGGAGAAACCCGGCGGCAGCCGCCAAGCCCGTGAGTCATCTCACGTTTAATAGCGGACAATTGTGCACAGTAGTGCGACTTGGGATCAGGTTCGGGACGACGCCCGCCAATTCTCGGCCAGTGCGGGTACCAGGGCGTCGAGGTAGGTATCGGAGAGCTCCCGGATCGCGTCCGAGGTCCAGTCGTCGCCCTCGCCCCAGATCTTCCCCGCCACCCGCATCGTCCCGGCGAACGCCGCCACCAGGACGCGCGGGCGCGGGTCGGCGTCGATGTCCAGGCCCTCGCGGCGGGCGATCTCCTGGGCGATCCGCTCCTCCGTGTCGTACTGGCGGCGCAGATGGACCGCGAGCAGCGCGGGCGTCGACTCGATCACCTGGAACATGCGCATGTGCAGCTGGGGCGGCGCGACCGCCTTCATCTCCTCGTCGATGGTGGCCCAGGCGTTCGTGATGGCGTTGCGCAGGGCAGGCATCGGCGGCTCGTGGGCGGGGCGTGCGCAGACCTCCGAGAGGAATCGCGTCTCGATCAGCTCCTGGAGGGCGAAGGCGGCGTCCTCCTTGCCGGCGAAGTAGCGGAAGAACGTGCGCTGGGAGACGTCGACGGCGTCGGCGATCTCGTCGACCGTCGTCTGCTCGTACCCCTTTTCCACGAACAGCTCCAGGGCGGCGCGGACCAGCGCGTCGCGGGTCCGCCGCTTCTTGCGTTCGCGCAGCCCCGCGCAGCGCCCGGCCGGTTTTCCGGCCGACCGTTCGGTCTCCTGTTCGGTCTTCACCGCTCGGCCCTCTCTTCGGCGGGTTTCCGCTGCTCACGATATCTGTGAGCGACATGACAGTTACCGACTCATGGGTCGGTTTGTCAATTGTCAGCCGCTGCCATAATCTCGCATTATGACGTCTCAGACCACCGTCGCCGACGCGGCGCCGGAACATCCCGTACCGGGGCCCCGGAAGGGGCTGCGGGGCCATCCATGGCTGACCCTCATCTCCGTCGCGATCGGCGTGATGATGGTCGCGCTCGACGGCACGATCGTCGCCATAGCCAACCCCGCCATTCAGAAGGACCTCGGCGCCTCGCTCGCCGACGTCCAGTGGATCACCAACGGCTATCTGCTCGCCCTCGCGGTCGCGCTGATCACCGCCGGCAAACTCGGCGACCGCTTCGGCCACCGCCAGACCTTCCTCATCGGCATAGCCGGGTTCGCGCTCGCCTCGGGCGCGATCGGCATCTCCGGCAGCGTCGCGCTGGTCATCGTCTTCCGCGTGCTCCAGGGCCTCTTCGGCGCGCTGCTCATGCCGGCCGCGCTCGGCCTGCTGCGCGCCACCTTCCCGGCCGAGAAGCTCAACATGGCCATCGGCATCTGGGGCATGGTCATCGGCGCCTCCACCGCCGCCGGCCCGATCGTCGGCGGGCTGCTGGTCGAGCACGTCAACTGGCAGTCGGTCTTCTTCATCAACGTCCCGGTCGGCGCCATCGCGCTCGTACTGGGCCTGGTGATCCTCAAGGACCACCGCGCCAAGAACGCCGCCAAGTCCTTCGACTTCCTCGGCATCCTGCTGCTCTCCGGCGCCATGTTCTGCCTCATCTGGGCGCTCATCAAGGAGAACCAGTGGGGCGGCTGGGGCGAGACCAACACGCTCCTCTTCCTCGGCCTCGCGATCGTCGCCTTCGTGCTCTTCGCCCTCTGGGAGACCAGGGTCAAGGAGCCGCTGATCCCGCTGAGCATGTTCCGCTCCGTGCCGCTGTCCGCGGGCACGATCCTGATGGTGCTGATGGCGTTCGCCTTCATGGGCGGCCTGTTCTTCGTCACCTTCTACCTACAGAACGTGCACGGCATGAGCCCCGTCGACAGCGGACTCCACCTGCTGCCGCTCACCGCCATGATGATCGTCGCCTCGCCGATAGCGGGCGCCCTCATCACCAAGCTCGGCCCGCGCGTCCCGCTGGTCGGCGGCATGGTCCTGACCGCCGTCGCCTGCTTCGGGATGTCCAGCCTGTCCTCGGACTCCGGGAACCTGGGCATGTCCATCTGGTTCGCGCTGCTCGGCCTCGGCCTCGCCCCGGTCATGGTCGGCGCCACCGAGGTCATCGTCGGCAACGCGCCGCTGGAGCACTCCGGCGTCGCGGGCGGCCTCCAGCAGGCCGCCATGCAGGTCGGCGGCTCCCTCGGCACGGCCGTGCTCGGCGCGGTGATGGCCTCCCGCGTCAGCAGTGAACTGCCGGACAAGTGGACCGGCGCCGGGCTGCCGAAGCTCACGCCCGAGCAGATGTCCCAGGCGTCCGACGCGGTCGCCGTCGGCGTCGGCCCGGTGCCGCCGCAGACGCCGCCGCAGATCGCCGAGAAGATCACGGGCGTCGCGCATGACACGTTCGTGTCGGGCATGGGCTTCGCCTTCACCGTCGCCGGCATTGTCGCGGTCATCGCGGCGGCGGTCGCGATGTTCACCAAGCGCGGCGAGAACGCCGAGGCGGGGGCGGGCGCGGCGCACATCTGAGCCGTCCCCTGCCAGGGCCGAACCGGTTGCGGAACCGGTTCGGCCCTTTTGCCGTTCACGGGCCCCGCGGCACGGCGCCACCTATCCAGGTGAACCGTCCGGCGTCCTCTTGGCGGGCGCGGGGACGCACCGAGAGGCTCTGTGCCGCACACGCGCCGCTGGGGCGCGCCACACGGGGGAG
>NZ_JBHVHQ010000585.1:0-5562 GCF_042800135.1 Streptomyces sp. NPDC057654
AGAGCACCACGAGCAGCAGCATGGGCGCGAGGGAGATCAGCAGGTTGTAGAGGAAGCTGCGTTCCTTGACGACGGGCTCGGCGGTGACGGTGACCTTGTTCTTGGCGAGGGTCTCCCAGAGCTTGTCGTTGGCGAAGGCCGGGCGCTGGGTCTCGAACTGCGTGTAGTCGCCCTTCCCGTCGGGCACGGGCTTCTTCGCCTTGAGCTCGCCCTGGATCGACTCGCCTTTGGAGTAGAGCTTGGAGATGTTGTCGGCGTTGAGCTGGTTGCTGAACTCCGTGTACGAGATCGACTTGGTGTCGTTCCCGCCGAAGAAGGAGAGCAGGACGTCCGTGATCAGGAAGACGGCGACGGCGGTGAGGACCAGCCGGCCCCAGCCGCCGGGCATCTTGCGCTTCGGCGACGGGGCGGGCGGGGTGCCCTCCGCCCGCCAGGGCTGATCGGGGTTGCCTCGCGGGGGTACGGGGTTGGTCACTCCTGCTCTCCTTTTTCCAGAGCCCTGCCGCCGGACCCTGCCGCCGCGACCGTACTGGAGAAATCACACTAATCGGAGCATTGGCAAGTGAGTCTTGGGACCTCTTGTCAATATCCAGAATCCTGGTTACTGTCGTATGCGTGAACGGCATCGATGAGCGGTTCCTGACCCGCAACGGACTGGCTGCCCGGCAGCTCGCGGCCCTGCTGCTCAACCACGAGCAGGACACCCGGCTGCCCCGCGTCCGCGACTTCGCCGCGCAGCTCGGCGTCGGCAACGGCACCATTCAGGCGGCGCTACAGATGCTGGAGAAGGCGGGCGCGATCGAGACGGTCGCCCGCGGGCATCTCGGCACCTTCCTGGTACGGGCCGACCGGACAATACTGTGGCGGCTGGCCGGCCTCGGCACCCTGCTCGCGGCGATGCCGCTGCCCTACTCCCGGCGCTACGAGGGCCTGGCCACGGGACTGCGGGACGCCTTCGAAGAGGCCGGCGCGCCCTTCGCGATCACCTTTATGCGCGGCGCGAGCGCCCGCGCCGCAGCCCTGCTGGAGGACAAGGTCGACCTCGTCGTCCTCTCCCGCTTCGCCGCCGACCGGCTCATCGAGGAACACCCGCTGGAGCTGGTCGCGGACCTCGGCCCCGCCACCTACGTCGGCGCGCACGGCATGCTGCTGCGCCACGGCACCTCGCTGGAGCAGCGGCTGCGCGTCGCGATCGACCACTCCTCCGAGGACCAGCGGATGCTCACGGAGCGCGCCTTCGCCGGCCGCACGGACATCGAGTGGGTCGAGACCTCGTACATGCAGCTGGGCGACCTCTTCGCGAGCGACCAGCTGGACGCCACCGTGTGGAACCTCGACGAGGTGCCGCACGGCCAGCTCGGCGCCTCGGTGGACATATTGCCGCTGGGCGACGAGATCACCCGGGATCTGTCGCTGCGCAACTCCAGCGCCGCCATCATCGGCCGCGCGGCGGGGGCGGCGGCGCTGACCGCCGTGCGCGAGGCCCTCGATCTGTCGGTCATCACCACATCGCAGAGCGAGGTGCTGCGCGGTGAGCGCATTCCCTCCTACTGACCATCCGCACTGCTTGACCATCCGTACGGCTGAAAGCAGACCCACATGCAAGACCAAGGGCCGGGGGCGGTGGCACTCGCCGCCAGTGGGCACCACTCACTGAACCTCTCCCCCACGCAGATCGTTCTGACCGTCGTCATCTGCGCGCTGTCGGCGCTGCTGGTGAACATGGCGGTGGCCGTCTTCCACGACGGTGTACGGCCGTTCATGCTCGACTACCGCCACGGGCGGATGAAGCGGCGCGAGATCGCGACCATCGCCTTCAGCCTGTCCTCCGGCTTCATCTTCGGGCTCGGCGCGCCGATGGCCTTCTCGACGGGGGTCCTCAACCCGTGGCTGCTCTTCCTGCCGACCGACATCCTCGGCCTGCTCGCGCCGCGGCGGTGGCTCGCCCCGGTGCTGGGCGCGGCCTGGGCGCTGCTGGTGATATTCGGCCTCGCGGGCGCCACCGACGCGGCGCAGGCGCTGCCGGTGGACTTCCTCACCGCGATGCAGGCGCTGTCCGACCCGGTGATGTATCTGTTCGCCTTCTTCCCGGCCGTGGCCATCGCCTATCAGTTCGGCAAGGCGCGCGGCGGGATCGCCTTCGCGGTCGAGGGCCTGATCATGCTGGCCACGGCGTACTTCTGGAAGAGCCTCTTCCCGGGGGCGCTGGCGATGGCCGCGGGCATGGCACTGCTGGTCGCCTTCGCGGTGCGGCGCGACGTCGTGAACCGGCGTACGGCGCGGGCGGAGGCCGCGGCGAGGGGCGAGGAGCTGCCCGTGGTCGACACGTCGGCCGCCGACTCGCTCTTCGGTGAGAACGCGAAGCGGCTGCGCAAGTACCTTCCGTGGCTGCTGCTGCTCGGCGGGCTGACGGGCGCGCTCTGTGCGACCGGGGTGTTCGCGGGCGGCGAGGCGACGAGTTACATCGTGCAGAAGGGGGACATGGGCAATGCGGCGCAGATCGACTTCTACCGCACCTTCGGCTTCATCCCGCTGATCGGCCTGACCTCGCTGGCCTCCGGCGTCTACGCCACCAACGGCATGAATTTCGTGTACGCGGCCGGGTATATCGCGGCCCCGAACCTGCTGGTGGGCGGCGTGGCCGGCGTGGTGGTCTTCGGCGTGGAGGTGCTGGCGCTCTCCCAGCTCGGCCGGCTCTTCGCGAAGGTGCCGTCCATGCAGGATGCCTCCGACCATATCCGCAACGCCATCAACCAGGTCCTGGAGATCGCGGTGCTGTTCGGCTCGATCCTGGCCGGGATGCATATGGGCGGCGGGGTCGGAGTGGCACTGGTCGGCGGGCTCTATGTGCTGAACGAGGCCATGGGGCGGCCGGTGATGCGGCTGGCGGCGGCGCCCTGCGCCGTGATCCTGGTCGGCGTCGCGCTGAACCTCGCGAGCTGGGCGCACCTGTTCACCCCGATCAAGATCGCCGGCTGACCGTGTCCACCCCACCCGAACGCCCAAATCGGGACTTAAGTCACTGACGAAAATCCAAAATCCTGGTTACTGTCGAATTTGTGGAAAGGATGACCATGGATGACAAGCTCGCCCTCCGCATCCAGCTCTTCCGCGAGAGCGGTCAAGTACGGCCCGAGGTGGCCGACTTCGTGACCAGTGAGCTGCAAGCGCTCGCCTCCGAGGGCCGCAGCGTCACCGAGGACACCGCCGGGATGCTCACCAGCCATCTGATGATGGCCCTCACCCGGCTGCTGAACGGGGAGCCGATCGAGCAGTTCCTCACCGACGACCAGGTCGCCGCCGAACTGGCCGGGCACCCCGACGCCGTCGACCGGGCCCACGCCATCTCCGCCCGCGCCAAGCGGGTGCTGGGCGCCCCGCTCCCGGAGTCCGAGATCAATTTCCTCGGCATGCACCTCGCGGTGCTCGCCCAGCACTCCACCGCTTCCTGAACCGCTCCACCCCACCCCAGCAGAGAGAAGGCACCAGTCATGACGAAGATCCTCACCGGCGGCGTCGGCAAGGTCGAGGTCGCGGAGACCGTCAAGAAGCTCGCCCTCGACGGCGTGGAGATCACCGTCTCCAGCGACATGGACGCCGCGATGAAGCTCCGCGCCGGCCAGGCCGACTACTTCCTCGGCACTTGCCACACCGGCGCCGGCGCCTCGCTCGGCGTCCTCGTCGGCCTCATGGGCAAGGACGCCTGCCACACCTTCGGCCGCTCCGTCCCCACCGAGGACGACGTCAACGCCCTGCTCGCCGAGGGCAAGAAGGTCTTCGGCTTCGCCATCGACCAGATCGATCTGGTGGCCCCCGTCATGGCCCGCGCCATCGCGGCCCGCGGCTGACCCAAGGACACCGGGACGCCGGGAGCACGACCCTGCCGGAACACCGGGGCACAAAGGAGTGACCTGTGAGTACGACCCTCGCCGCCGCGAGCCACAGCCTCAGCTTTACGCTGCCGCAAGAGCTGACCGTCATCGTCCTGTGCGCGCTGACAGCGTTCATCTCGCACATGGCGCTAGCCGTCTTCAACGACGGCGCCCGCCCCTTCATGCTGGACTTCATCCAGGGGCGGTCGACGCGCAGCGCCATGACAGCGGTGTCGTTCGGGCTGTCCGCGGGCTTCATCTTCGGCCTCGGTGCGCCGATGGCGCTGTCCACCGGTGTGCTGAACCCCTGGCTGGTCTTCCTGCCCACCGACATCCTCGGCATCCTGTCGCCGAAGAAGTGGCTCGCCCCGATCCTCGGCGGCGCCTGGGGCGCGGTCATCGTCTTCGGTCTGAACGGCGCCAACAACGTCGCCCATGACCTGCCCGTCGACTTCATCACCGCCATGCAGCAGATGTCGACGCCGATCCTCTTCCTGTTCGCGCTCTTCCCGGTCCTCGCCATCACCAAGCAGTTCGGCAAGGTGCGCGGCGGCATCGCGGGCGTGGTGGAGCTGGCGCTCGTCGTCATGACGATGAAGCTCTGGCCCAACATGTTCGCGGGCGCCCTGGCCATGGCCGTCGGCGTGCTGATGCTGATCGGCTTCGCGATCGACAAGGACATGCGGCAGCGCAAGGCGGACCGCGCCGCCGAGGCCGCGGCGGGCTCGCCCCCGGACCCCGGGGCCGGCGAGGCGGCCGACGATCCGATGGCCTCGCTGTTCAGCGCGAGCGCGACCCGGCTGCGCAAGTATCTGCCGCTGTTCATGGTGCTCGGCGCGGGCGTCTGTCTGCTGGCGCAGATGCATATCTTCGGCGGCGGCGAGGCCACCAGCTTCCTGATCGCCAAGGGCGACTACAGCGGCGCCGCCCAGGTCGACTTCTACCGGGTCTTCGGCTTCATCCCGCTGATCGCCACCACCGCGCTCGCCTCCGGCGCGTACGGCATCGCCGGCTTCACCCTCGTCTACCCGATCGGCTACCTGCTCCCGAACCCCTGGCTCGCGGTGATCGTCGGCGCGCTCGTCTTCGCCTGCGAGGTGCTGGCCCTCTCCTGGATCGGCAAGGTGCTGGGCAAGCTGCCGTCGGTCCGCGACTCCTCCGAGCACCTGCGCAGCGCGATCTCCGAGACCCTGGGGCTCGCGATCCTCTTCGGCTCCCTGATGGCGGCCAACGCCATGGGCGGCGGCCTCGGCATCCTCATAGTCGGCGGGCTCTACATGCTCAACGAGGCGATGGGCCGGGTCGTGGTCCGGATGGCGGCGGCCCCCGCCGCGGTCATCGTCGGCGGCATCATCCTCAACCTCCTGTACTGGCTGAACCTGTTCACCCCCGTCAAGGGATGACGACAGGGCCCCTCGCCAGGAAGGCACAGTTCCCATGAACCACCTCCAGACCGTCACCGGCCCCCTTGCCCCCACCGACATCCAAGGCCCCGTCCTCACCCACGAACACCTCGTCATCGACCTCAGCCGCGACTCCGACCGTGCGGCCGTGCTCAGCCCGGCCGAGCACGGCGGTCCGGTGACCGCGGAACTCGCCGCGCTGCGCGAGGAGTTCGCGCTGTCGCTCGTCATCGAGCAGACCTGCCGGGGCATGGGCCGCGACGCCGACGCCCTGGCCCGTATCTCCG
>NZ_JBHVHQ010000586.1:0-5551 GCF_042800135.1 Streptomyces sp. NPDC057654
CGTCCATCATGTGCGGGATCAGGTCCCGCTCGGCCAGCATCGACTCCGGAACCTTCTGGGTCACGAAGACCAGCACGGCTTCCTGGCCGGTCGGCTCCCCGTCGGTCCACTTCACGCCGTGGCCGAAACCGACGACGTTGGCGACCGGCTGCTGCGGACGCAGGAAGTCGGACATCGCCTGCTGGCGGGAGGAGTCACTGACCTGCCCGCCGGTGGGTCCTCGCATCATCTCGGGCCGGCTCACGCCGAACCACCTCTTCCCCGATCCTGGGCCCGCGCGGGCATGCGGACGCACCGTGCGCGGGACCGTGTGTGCGTGGAGCCCGGCCCTGACGAGGGCGGGGACCGGACTCGGTGGGAGTCGCGCGTCGCGCGTGCTCCTGACGGGTGATGCAGGTAAGGGACTGTCTATTGCCGGGGTGGTCGGCGGTCAAGGGGTTCTGCGGGTAATCAAGTCATTCCTGGGCAGATGCCGTTGATGACCTTCTTTGTCATGGTTCGATGGCGGCTGCGGGGGCCGAGTAGCGGGGGCTGAGAAACGGTACGTCCCGTCGAAAGTCACCCTGGATGTCGTGTCCCGTTCACCCGGCGTTCGGCGTGGAGCGGGATGGTGAGCGCCGTCACCGGTCCGCTGCCGGGCCGATGGGGCGAGGGACGCTTGAGGCGCCGGGCCACCGGGCCACCGCATCACCGAGCGACAGATCCGGCCATCCCTGGAGACGAAGATGACGATCAGCCGCGTCAGCCGCACGAGTGCTCTCAGCCGCACCAGCACGATCAGCCGCAGAGACTTCGCCAAGCGCACCGCCTGCACCGGCGCCGGTATCGCCCTGGCCGGCAGCGCGGGCGTCCTCGCCACCGCCCCCGGCGCCCTCGCCGCGGACTCTACGGAGGCCGGTGATCAACTGGACGGCCACGGCAAGAGCCCCGGCTACGGACCGCTCCTCCCGGACCCGGCCGGGCTCCTCGCGCTGCCCGCCGGATTCTCGTACCGCGTCATCACCCGCGCCGGCGCCACCAGGCTGGAGTCCGGCGAGTTCACCCCCTCCAACCACGACGGCACCGCCGCCTTCGAGGGGCGGCGCGGCGTGACGCTGCTCGTCAACAACCACGAGCTGAGCGGCCCGCGCGCCAAGTGGCCGCACCCGGTGCCCCTGGCCGACGGGCTCGTCTACGACCCGGCGGCCGCGGGCGGCTGCACGGTCGTCGAGGTCGGCGCGCTCGGCAGCGGGCCGCGAGGCCGCGGCCATGTCGCCGAGTGGGTCGGCATCGCGGGCACCTCCACCAACTGCGCGGGCGGCCTTACCCCCTGGGGCACCTGGCTGACCTGCGAGGAGACCGAGGACAAGGCCGGCCAGAACGGCATGACCAAGGATCACGGCTATGTCTTCGAGGTCGACCCGCACGACCGGCGGGCGGCGCGTGATCCGCGGCCCGTCAAGGCGTTCGGCCGGTACGCGCACGAGGCGGCCGTCGTCGATCCGCGGCGCGGCCACGTCTTCCTGACCGAGGACGCCGCCGGTCCGAACGGACTGTTCTACCGCTGGACGCCGCCGCATGGCTTCCGGCACGGGCGCGGGGAGCTGCGGCGGCTGGCCGACGACGCGGGCGTGCTCCAGGCGTTCACGTGCTTCGACTCCGGCGGCCGGTTCGTCGACGACCTCGCGCGCGCCACGAAGCCCGGCACGGTCTACGGCGTGGACTGGACCGACGTGCCGGACCGCGACGCGCGGACGGCCTCGGTGCGCAAGCAGTTCACGGACGGCCAGGTCACGCGGGCCCGGAAGCTGGAAGGCATGTGGTGGGGCGACGGCGGCGTCTACGTCGTCTGCTCGTTCGCCCGCCAGGAGAGCCCCGTGCAGCACGACGGGCAGGTCTGGTTCTACGCGCCGAAGCGGCGCACCCTGACGCTCAAGGTGCGGCTCGGCGTCAACGCCCACCCGGAGCGCGAGGGCGCCTTCGACGGCCCCGACAACATCACGGTCTCGCCCTACGGCGGGCTCGTCATCGCCGAGGACGGGGAGGGCGTGCAGCACCTCTTCGGGGCGCTCGACGACGGACGTACGTACCCCATCGCGCGCAACGAGCTCAACATCGGCACCGCGGAGAAGCCCGCGTACAGCGAGTTCACCGGGGTGACCTTCTCGCCGGACGAGCGAACGCTGTTCGCCAACATCCAGGAGCCCGGCATCATGCTCGCGATCACCGGACCGTGGCGGCGCCAGGGCCGTCAGCACCGCTGACGGCGTCCAGGATCTCCGGGCCCACCCCGCCTCGGGAACCTCCGAGGGAATCTTGAGCGCCCGCAGCTGTTGTCACGGATGTGACCTCGGCGCTACGCACGACCCCGTTCTCCATCCTCGACCGCTCCCGCACCCGCGAGGGGCGGGAGCCGGGGGAGGCGCTGCGGGACACCGTACGTCTGGCGGGGCTGGCCGAGGAGCTCGGCTACCGCCGGTTCTGGGTGTCCGAGCACCACAGCGTGCCCGGAGTGGCCGGTTCCGCCCCCACGGTGCTCGCCGCCGCCGTGGCCGCCGCGACCTCGCGCATCCGGGTCGGCACGGGCGGCGTGATGCTGCCCAACCACCGGCCGCTGGTCGTCGCCGAGCAGTTCGGGGTCCTCGAATCGCTCTTCCCCGGCCGCATCGACATGGGGCTCGGCCGGTCCGTCGGCTTCACCGACGGCATCCGGCGGGCCCTCGGCGCGGGCAAGGACGCCACCCGGGACTTCGCCGACCAGCTCGCCGAGCTGACCGGATATTTCACCGGCGACCAGCGCGTCCACCCCGAGGTGCACGCGCAGCCGGCCGAGGGGCTGCGGCTGCCGGTCTTCGTGCTGGCCAACGCCGCCGGCGCGCGGCTCGCGGCCGCCGCCGGGCTGGCCCTGGTCATCGGCGACCTCCGCAGCGGCGACCGGGTGCTCGACGCGATCGAGCGCTACCGGGCGGAGTTCCGGCCGTCCCCCTGGCTGGCCGACCCGTACGTCGTCATCGCGGGCACCGTGGCCGTCGCGGAGACCACCGAGGCCGCCCGCCGGCTGCTGCTCCCGGAGGCGTTCTCGCTCGCCCGCTCCCGGCTGCGGGGATCGTTCCCGCCGCTGGTCCCGGCCGAGGAGATCGAGGCGTTGGAGCCGCGGATGACGGCCAAGGAACGCGAGTACTTCACGGTGGCCCTGGAGGGGCAGCTGCACGGCACGGAGGACGAGGTCGCCGCCGAGCTGGAGGCGGTGATCGGGCGCACCGGCGCCGACGAGGTGCTGGTCACCACCAGTACGTACGACCGCGAGGCGCTCCAGGACTCCTACCGGCGACTGGCCCGCGCGGCGGCGATGAGCTGACCGCCAGGGGCATGGCTCAGGCCATGGCCGCCGCCGCGCACCGCTCCCGGCCCATCGTCGCCAGCCACTCCCGGCGCAGCCGCTCGTACTCCCGGCGCTCCTTGGAGGTGAGACCGCCGCCGCGGCGCGCCGAGGACGACCACAGGGCGTGTATCGCGGCGTTGAGTTCGGCGGCGTCCGGGCGTGCGGCAGCGGGGTCGGAACGGTGGGTGGGCATGAGTACAGGCTAGGGGCAGGCACTGACAACGCACCCCGGTATGCAGGGCGCGGGTGCGTCCGCGAAGCCCTCGGGCCGCCCTCCGGTGGCTTGTTCGGCATGTTCCCGTACGGTCCGCAGGGCACCTTCCGCCCCGTTGGCGGCAGTTCGCGCACCGATCTGGTGAACTGCCCTGATGTAGCAAAACCCCTGATCAGGTGTGGGGTGAGGGGTGTGGGCCCGAGGGCGCCGACCGGTTCGGAGGCGGCGCGGGCGAGGCCGCGGCGCCCGCTCGCCAACGCCCCCCGGCCCGACGTGTCCAAGGTCAGGGGTGCGACCAACGCCACACTGTTCCGGGGGCGTGAAACCGGTTTGTACGGGCGTACGCGCGGCTCCGCGCGCCGTCCGCATCGGACACCTCGTCAACTTCCGGAGCGGAAACGGGCGCTCCGGGCCGGGCCGCGCGACGGGCGGTCGCCGTGGCCGCTGTCGGAGGAGCCGTCGCCGTTGCCCGAGCCCGCTATCGACCAGGCCGTCGCCGCCACGACCAGCGCCACCGCCGCGATCTGACGCACCGTAAGGCTCTCGTGCAGCAGCAGGGCGCCCACGGCGGCGCCGACGGCCGGGCTCAGGGACAGCAGGACCCCGAAGGCGCGGACGCCGACACGGCGCAGGACGGCCATGTCCAGGGAGTACGGAACGAGCGAGGACAACACCGCGACCAGGAGCCCGACGCCCAGCACGCCGGGGTGCGCGGCCACCTCGCGCCCGGCGGTCACGGCGGCCACGGGAGTCAGCGCGCACGCGCCGACGGCCAGGGCGAGGGCGAGGCCGCTCGCGTCCGGGAACCGCTGCCCCACCCGCCGGCTGAGGACCACATATCCGGCCCGGCAGACCGCGGCCAGCGCTCCGAGCAGCAGCCCGGCGACCGGCAGGGCCTGGCCGGGAGCCGTCAGCAGCAGGACACCGGCCAGCGCCAGCAGCGCCGCGGCCAGGTCCCGTACGCGCCGGGACAGGGCGACCGCGAGCGTGAGCGGACCCAGCAGTTCCAGCGTCGAGGCGACGCCGATCGGCAGGAACCTGATGGCCTGGAAGTAGGCGACGTTCATGGCGGCGAGGGCCAGGCCGAGCGCGACGGCGGCCCGCCACTGGCGGCCGTCGGTGCGCCGGGGGCGCGGGCGGACGGCGAGCCACATGATCACGGCGGCGAAGAGCAGCCGCATCCCCGCCAGGGCCGTGGCCCCGACCTGGTCGTACGCGCCCTTGGCCACGGCCGCGCCCATCTGGAGGCTGCGCATCTGCGCCAGGACGAGTACGAGGGGCAACCGGCTGATGGCATGACGGTGCTCGGGCATGGGGCCGGCCTCTCCTGGGTCCTGCCGCGTGTTCCGCGGGCGGGGAGGCCACGAGCGGTGGCCCGGCCGCCACCATGCTGTAATCGTTCAGTGCACTTCAACCATTACGGCGGCGAGGCCGCCCGGCTGGCCGCCGCCCTGGCCAACGGCGGCGAACCGTGGGAGCCGCACGAACTGGAACCCGTTCTGGACGCGCACGGCATCGCCGACCGCCGCCTCACCGCGGCGCAGGTCCGGCAGGTCTGGGAGTGGAGCCGGCGGCTCGGCGCCTGCTTCGGGGCGCAGCCGCTCGACCTGCGCTGCGAACGGATCAACGCCCTGCTGGCGGACTCGGCCAGCCGCCCGTACATCTCCCTGCACGACGGCACCCCGCATCTGCACTACAGCTCCGAGGGCGCCGACCCGGCCGCGCACATCCGGGCCGTCACCGCCGCCGGACTCTCCTACGTCGCGTGCTTCGCGTCCCCGGACCGGCTGGGGCGGTGCGCCCGCGAGGAGTGCGACCGCGTGTACGTCGACGTCTCCCGCAACGGCCGGCGCGCCTACTGCACCCTCAGATGCTCCAACACCGACGCCGTACGCCGTCACCGCGCGCACCACCGGAAGCCGTCCGCGCGCCCGTAGCGCGCGGCGGGCAGGCGCGAGGGCCGCGCTCGTCCGGCG
>NZ_JBHVHQ010000587.1:0-5546 GCF_042800135.1 Streptomyces sp. NPDC057654
GCTCTGCGACTCGTCGGCCTGCTTCCGGTCGACGACGACCGGAAGCGCCTTGGCCCGGCGCGGGCGGCCCGCGGGGCCCGCTCCCAACTCCTTGCGCTGTGCCATCTCAGTACCCCATCCCGTAGTCGTCCCCCCGCTGCTGGTCGATCGGGATGCTCGGCGTGTAGGCCGGACGCGGTGCGCTCACGCCCACGGCATACGCGGAGCGGCGGTGCGAGCCGCGGGTGCGGGAGGACTCCGCGTCCTGAGAGATCACGTCGCGTCGGACCACCGACTCATCGACGGCCATCGCAGCGCTGTCCTGGCTCTGCGCCTCGGCAGAGCTCAGCTGATCGAGCTGCCGGGACATCTCCGCCCGGGCCTTTTGGGCCCCCAGGGACGCGAACTGCGCATTCATCTCGCCGTCGTAGACGCTCTCGCGGTTCTTGGCCGCCTGCACGAGAGCCTCGAAGCCACCGCCGTAGGCCATCCGGTCCATCACGGTGCCCTGCAGTGACGGGTCCTCTTCGAGGTTGCGGATGAGCCCGGTCTTCGGGTCCTCCAGCGCACTGGCCACACGGGTCACGTACTGCGGGTTGACCGTGACGCCGAAGCCCTCCTTGGACTCGTAGAACTCGATGAACTGCTTCTCCCACTCCTCGGCCATGGCCTGTACGGGCTCACCGTCGAGGAACGCCGTACGCCACTGACCGGGGCCGACGTGTTCGATGCTGCGGCCCCTCCAGAGCTCGCGGCCGGGGCCCTGGAGCATCGCGTACTTGTGCCGGGCCTCGGCGGCGTCGTGCTTGGCCTGCAGGATCGACTGGGTCACCGGGTAGGTGACCTCCAGGACAGCCTTGAGGTTTTCGCCGCGCAGCGCGCGTACGGCGCGCTGGCTGAACGATCCGCCCAGGCCGGTGCCGTGGGCCTTGATCGCCGTGGCGAACATCGAGGCTTCCTGGTCGGCCTGAGTGATGCCGGGCGTGCCCTGCACATCGCCCAGGTTCCGGGCATAGTCGGCGAGCTTCGTCTCGCTGCCCTTGGCCCCGGTTTCGACACAGACCTCGCGCACGCTCTGCAGGTGCGCCTCGCGATCCGAGAACGTCAGTGCCGCGCCGAACTCGCCACGCTGTGCCTGGCGGTACAGTGCGCTCAGCTCCTCCGTCACGACCTGCCGGCCGAGCCCGATGTCCTCAGGCGCCTCTGCGCCCGCAACCGCTTGCAGCCTGAGCCGGTTCGCCTCGCCCCGCGAACTCTCCAGCTCCTCAGCCAGTCCGGCGTCCTTGGAGAGTGCGACCTGGGTGTCCAGTGAGACCTGCATGGCCAGCGGGTGCGAGCCGTCGCTCCTGACCACGCCGGTGTCCAGCAGGTTGGCCGGCACCGAGAGCTTCGCCAGGGCTTCCCCCTTGGCGGCCTCGTTGTGCAGCTTCACCACGGCGACCGCGTCGCCGTCGAAGTCGCCGTCGAAGCAGGCGTCCATCACGGGGTTGATCGCGGCGCCGGTGAGCCGGTCGTCGATCGCTACCCGCATGTACCGCACGCCGGCGTCACGGAGCACCGGGTCACGCCACACCAGCGCGTGGTCGCCCTCGGCCAGCCCCAGCTGCTCGGCCTTGACCGAGCTGAGCGCCACCTGGTCGACGTCCAGCCGTGGGTCCGCGGTCCACACCATCGTGGCCGAGTCGGTGAGCCGCGAGGCCATCAGCCCGGTCTTGAAGATGTTGTTCTTGCCCGTGAGCACCCTGTTCTGCACGTCCGTCGTGATCGCCTCGAAGGCGCGCTGAGCGCGCGAGACCGACTCGCTCATGCCGCGACGCACCTCGGCGCGCTTCTCTGCGGACAGACCCCAGCTGCCCAGCTGCTCGGCCATGTAGCGGTAGCGGCAGGCGTCGACGAAGACGTCCTGGTAGCTGCGGGTGTAGTCGTGCGTGACGGAGGACCCGTCCTCGAACTCCTGGCCACTGCGCAGATGCGAGGACATCACCGGCAGTTTCCACGAGTTCGTGCTCACTGTCTCGGTCTGTTCACCGGTCGGATACGTGAGCGGGAATGGGATCTCCATGTCGCCGCCGCGGTCGCCGATGAGAGAGCCGAAGGACTTGCGCATCGCCGTGGTGTTCAGTACCGGGAGCTGGCCCGCCTTGCGCGGCTGTGTGCGCAGCAGCTCGGGCATCGGGATGAACCGGCGCTCGGGGCGCTCGTCGAGGTCCTCTGCCTGGCCGATCACCCGTAGCGTGCCGTCAGCCTCCATGTCCATGCCGGCCACCAGCAGGTACTCGCGCAGGTTCGACTCGGCTCCGCTGTTGTGGCCGTAGAACTCGCGCATGATCGCCGGGCAGTCCTGAGACTGCAGCGCCCAGGCCAGCTGCGAGGAGGCTTTGCGGCCCTTGCCGGCACGCACCTGTTCGTCGTCGTAGATCTTCGTCTTCTCGTCGACGGCCATGTGGGTGACCACGAAGCGCATCTCGCCCGCCGCACTCGGCCGCAGTTCTCCACCCGGGGAGCGCAGGTCAAAGACGTTGCCGCTCATCAGCTCGCGCGCTGAGCCCGCGTTACGCCGGGAGATCAGGCTGAACGGGCTCATCACCACGTCCAGGCCCGGGTTGGCCCGGAACCAGTTGACCTCTTCGACGACATCCTGCGCCTGCGCGTCCTGCGGTGGCATGTCCCGGTCGACGATCAGCGAGATCACGCCCTTGTTGCCGTGCAGATCCGAGATTTTGTCGCCCACGACAAGATCGCGCTCCTGGCCGCCGGCCCCGCGGATGCGGTGGTGCTCGGCGAACTCCTTCGACACCACGATCGGGTCATCGGCCGTCCAGCCGCCGAAGGTCATCAGCGCCGTCTTCGCCGGCGCGGTGACCTCAGAAGACTGCATGATCGTCGAGGCCGTCATCTGCTGGCGGTCGAACGGGTCGTACCGCAGAGTCTCGAGCTCGGGGAGAGCCATGAGCGGCGTACGCTGTCCGGCCACGCTCTCGTCGCCCGGCGTGATCCGGCCGTCGGCACCGACCTGGGCCCGAGCGGTCAGGTACCGCACGATGCCCTGGTTGGTCGCGCCTCCGGTCATCACCGGGTCGAAGTAACCGCTGGGTGCAGCGACGTTGTTCCGGTCCTTGCCCGTGAGCACGGTCATGTTCCGCCCGCCGGTGAGCCGCCAGGCGTCGAAGCGGTTGTCGTCGGCCGGGTCAGTCCGGTCGCGCTGGGCCCGGTACTCGGCGTAGATCGTCGACCCGGCCTTGATCTCGTTGGAGTAGCGCACACGGCGCGCCTCGGTCTGCAGAATCGCGGCCGTCCACTCGTCCAGGTGTTCCTTGGCCTCGCCGGTGGACTCGTCGAACTGGTATGTGGTGGCGCGCTCGATGAAGTCGACCGGGTGCTTCGTGCCGTACAGCTGCGAGTAGACCGCGTTGAGCGAGGAGGGCTCACCGGTCTCGCTACGCCCGGCGATGAGGTCGCCTGCGATCTGGTACTGGATGCGCTCGTGCATGAGCTGTTCGTAGCCGCGCAGCCGCGTACGCTCCTCGACCGAGGTCGGAGCCTCGCCCGGAGTCTGGGCCGTGATCATGGCCTCGTAGCCCGGCACGACCAGGGCGTTCTCCCCGCTGGCGAAGGCAGTGATGATCTCGCCGTACACGCCGACATCGAAGACCTGACCGATCTCGCCCGAGATCGGCGACCCCTTGCCGTCACGGCGCAGCTTCGCGCCGCTCCAGCGGATGACGCCCTGCTCGTCGACCAGGATCTCGGAGACCGTCGCCGCGTTGCGCTCGATACTCTCGCGCACGGTGGCCCCGATGCGCCGCATGAACGCAGATTCGTGATCGGCGATCGGCATGGATCGCCCGGCATCGAAGCGGACGAGCCGGTCCTTGAACCGGGTGGCCTGGAAGGTCGAGCCCATCATCTCGTCGGGGGAGATCCCGCAACGACGCAATGCCGAGGCAAGATTGTCGAGGTTCGACCACTGCCCGGTGGGGCTGGTCATGTACCGTGCCACCCGGTCCGGGCTGAAGCGCTGGTCGACCCACTCGCCGTCGACGTCGTGAGGCTGCGCCTCCCAGGTCCCGACGAGTTCGAAGGGAACGTCCTCGGCATGCTGCCGGACCTTCTCGACGGCGGTGCCGCCGTAGACGAGGTTGCCCACCTCGGGCACCTCCCCGGCCTGCAGCTCGCCGATCTCCTCCAGCCGCTCCTGGTACATCTCTTCGGTCGCACCCGGGCGCAGCAGATCGCTGTGCGCGCCGGTGAGCACGTCCCAGTACGAGCGCTGGATCGCGGCAACCTCGGCGTCGGCCGAGTACTCCGGCGACTCGATCGCATCCAGCTGTCCGCCGGTTCGCTCCATCTCGGCCTCAGCACGAGCGATCAGGCCTTCGGCCCCGAGAGCTGCCTGCAGGTTCTCCCGCGCGCTCTCGACGGCGGCCTTCGCGTAAGCCTCAGCGGGCTCGGCGCCGACGAAGAAGGCCGGCAGGGAGCGGTTCTTCGCGTCCCGGCGCAGCATCACCTTCGCCCCGGGCCGGGGACTCGACTCGCCGGGGAGCACGTAGCCGCCGACCACGAACATCGACTCCCGGTCGACGTGGTAGCTGTCGGGTACGTCCACGACCGTGCGGCGGCGGTCGCGCTCCTGGTGCGTGGTGCCGGTCTCGCCGGCGGCGCGCCCCGGAAGATCCGTGCGCTCGACGCGATGGCCCTGGGCAAAGCGCAGCAGCTGAACGGCCTCCGCCGGCGAGGGGGAGTAGACCGCCATGCCGCCGGGGACCCGGTAGTTCGTCGAGTAGCGCAGCACGGTGCCGTTGTCATAGATCCGGGCTCCGGCGTACTCCTCCTGACGCGTGTCGATGAGACGGATCTCCATGCCGGTCCCGGCGATCTTCGCCTTGATCTGCCCCGGCTCGCGGTCGCGCATCACCCCGTAGGACACGCCCTGGGCCTTCAGCTCTTCGAGCAGTGCTGCCGAGCGTGCCACGGCGCGCCGGGACATGAAGCGGTTGCGGTCGACACGGTTCGTCTGGGGATCCCGGCCGCCGTCGATGACCCACTCGCGGACCTGGTCGTACTCCTGCCGGCTCATCTTGTCCATCAGCGCAGTGAGCCCGGCGGCGTCGTCGTTCGTCATCGCGCGGCCGGCCTCGAACGGCTTGCCTTCGTCGTCGATGCGCCAGAGCACCATGTTCCCGCGCCGGGGATCGGCCAGGGTCCCCACCTCGCCGCCGGCCACGCGTCCGATCGTCTCGTCCGGCAGGTACACCAGCGCGGTCCCGGCGCGTTTCACGGTCGCGCGTTCGGACCAGCCGGGCGCGTAGGGGCTGATCGGCAGTCGGGCCGACTTCGGGTCGGCCCGGGCGCCGACGCCGGTGGCACGCGTGAACTCCCGCTGCGACTGCTGGTAGCGCTCGTTCTGCGGGGAATGGTCACCGAACTGCGGCTCGTAGTCGGCCACCTTCTGCGCGAACGCCTGGTCGATGGCGGTGAGGCAGTCCGTGACGCCCAGCCGCGGGTCGGCCAGCGCAGTGCCGCGCTGGCCGAGGATCTCGTCGACCCGGGCGCGGACCGTCTTGGCC
>NZ_JBHVHQ010000588.1:0-5540 GCF_042800135.1 Streptomyces sp. NPDC057654
GCCGTCCCCGAAGGCGGCCGCCGTCAGCCGGGACGCCGGGGCGACCTGGTCGCCGTCCGCACGGCCGCCGGCCGCGTACCGTTCCGGCGTGGCCTGGCTGCCGCACACCCGTACCGTCGCGCTCGCCGTCGGCCCGACCGGCAGCGACATCACCGTGGACGGCGGACGCACCTGGCACGGGTTCGACTCCGGCTCGTACGACACCGTCGACTGCGCCCCCGACCTCGGCTGCTGGGCGGCCGGGGAGCGGGGGCGGATCGGCCGACTCGCGCTCTCGGCCCGGTAGGCGCGGTGATTATGGCGGTTACGGCGGTCGGCGTGGGTTACGGCAGCTGCTGCCGGTACGCGTCGAGCGCCTGAGCCGTCTTCGTCATCACGAACTGCGTGATCTCGTATTCGCACACCCCGGCCACCACGAACGGGTCGCTCGCGGTGATCTCCGCCATCTTGTCGCGGTCGTCCCCGGTGGCCAGGATGACGCCGCCGTCGCGCGGCACCTTGCGGCCGGAGGCGATGAAGACACCGGACGCGTAATGCGCGTCGAGCCAGGCGATGTGCTCCTCCAGCGCGGCGTCGATGCGCTCGATGGGGGCGGTGTAGGTGAGCTCCAGTACGAACATGGGGCCACGCTACTGGACCGCCTCACCCTGCCTCGGGGCGGTCGAGGACGCGCAGCCAACTGCCGTCGGGCTGGCGGCGCGCCACCTGGGCCCGGCCGCCTGTGCCGTCGGCCGCTCGGGTCGAGGTGAGCGCGAGGTCGCCGTTGAACACGGTGGGCAGGGGCTCCTCCAGTTCGAAGTGCGGGCGCGGCGCGAGCAGTCGTTCCAGGGCCGCGCGGATCGCGTCGCGTCCCACGGTCTGCCCGCCGGGCGGGAAGGCGAGGACCGCGTCCGGTTCGTAGAGCGCCGCGACCCCTTCGACGTCGCCCGCGTTCGCGCGCTCCACGAACATCCGGGCCAGGTCCTCGGGGTGAGTGGCGATCTCGTGTGCGGTGGTCATGGGCTTCTCCTCCGTGGCCTTCGGGTTTCTGTACGTCAACGGTCGGCCACCAGCTTCCAGAAGTCCAAGAGCTGGATCGTCTGCCAACTAGAATCAGTGCTTATGGAGCTGAGGCAGTTGGAATACCTCGTGACCGTCGTCGAGGAGGCGAGCTTCACCAAGGCCGCGGCCAAGCTGCACGTGGCGCAGCCGGGAGTGAGCGCGCAGGTCAAGCAGCTCGAACGGGAGCTGGGCCAGGAGCTGCTGGACCGCTCGGGGCGCACGGTGCGCCCGACGGAGGCCGGCGCGGCTGTCCTCCCGTACGCGCGCGCGGCGCTCGCCGCCGTCGCCGACGCGCGGTTCGCCGTCGACGAACTCACCGGGCTGCTGCGCGGCCGCGTCGCCGTCGGAATGGTGACGTCCTGTGCGCCCCTCGGGCTGCCGGATCTGCTGGCCGACTTCCACAAGGACCACCCCGGCGTCGAGATCAACCTCGTCGAGGACAACTCCGACCGGCTGATCGCCGCGCTCCGCGCCGGCCGCCTCGACACCGCGGTCGTCGGGCTGGCCGGCCCCGCCCCGCAGGGCATCGCGACCGAGACCGTCGCCGACGAGCCGGTCGTCGCGGTCGTCAGCCACGACGATCCGCTCGCCGGGCGGACCGGCCTCGCCTTCGACGCCCTACGGGACCAGCCGCTGATCAGCCTGCCGCGCGGTACGGGCCTGCGGACCTGCCTCGACGAGGCGTGCGCCGCCGCCGGGTTCGCGCCGCGCATCGCCTTCGAGGCGAGCGACCCCAACGTCCTGGCCCAGCTCGCCGCGCGGGGCCTCGGCGTGGCGATCCTGCCCGGCTCCCTCGCCGCCTACCACCGGGCGACGCTGCACACGATCACCTTCACCGGCCCTGAGCTGCGCGGACGCCTGGCCCTGGCCTGGCGCGGCGAGGGGCCCGCCGGCCCGGCGGCGCGAGCCCTGATCGAGCGTGCCCGCCGGGCGCTGGCTCCGGTGCGGCCCTGACACCACCTGCCCTGCGGGGCGGGGCGTGTGCCTCGGCCGTACGCGGCCACTGCTCGTACGCGGCGAGCCGCCGCCGGGCCTGTACAGGCCGCCCGGCCCGAGCCCGTACGGCCCGCGCCCCGCCTCCCCTCACACGCGCCGCGTCTCCACCAAGAAGCAGCCGAACTCCACCGCCCGTACGTGCACCGCCGCCACCAGCGGGTTCTCGTACAGCTCGGCCAAGCCCCGCTCGATCGTCAGGCCGGCGCCGGCGCCGGAGCCCTCGCCGTCGATGAGGCGGCCGCCCAGGATGGAGCCCTCGGCGGTATAGGCGCGCAGGACGCGGCGGGTGCCGCGCATGGCGTCGGGGAAGGCCCCGGACGCGCCGCCCGCCCAGCCGCCGCAGTCGCCGGGGTGGATGAAGACCGGGCCGACCTCGTCGTACGGGCCCGGCTCGGCGGCTGTCTCGTGCGCCCAGCGGCGCAGCGGCGCGTACGACACCAGGGCCAGGCCCTCGCCGGGCTCGCTGCGGCTCAGGCAGCAGCGCAGCGGGCTGCCGCCCTCGCCGTTCTCGGTGACGGGGCGCGGCGCGTTGCCCGCGTCGTCACGGACGCGCAGTTCCTTCAGGGTGTGCGGGTCGATGGCTCGTATCTCGTACTGATCGCTCATGCCATCCATGCTGGGCGCGGACGCGCACGGGCGCTGGCGGATATCGGCCGGGGTCCTGGGATTCCGGCGAATCGCTCGAAGGCGCGCCGACGACGACCCGAAAACCTTGACAGTCGACCGGCCCTGGTTCAGATTCAGCCAGAGAGGTAGGACGTCCCATGTCCCGGAAATCAGGGTATTACGGAACTCATCCGCTGCCTCTGAATTCCACCGGCTCGTACCCCAATCGACCCCCCGATTCCCCCGAATTCCACCGCCCTCCGAAACTGCCCGTACTGCCCGTACTGCCCGTACTGCCCGTACTCCCCGTCCCCCGAAGTCCCCCTACCGGAAAGCTGGACCACGCGATGCGCCTGCCCACCCCCCTGTCCGGTATCGTCCCTCCGCTCTGCACCCCCCTCACCCCGGCCGGCGACATCGATACGGCCTCCCTCGCCGCCCTGGTCGAGCGGGTCCTCGACGCCGGAGTGGACGCCGTCTTCGCCCTGGGTTCCAGCGGGGAGACCGCCTATCTGAGCGACGCGCAGCGCCGCACCGCGCTCACCGCCGTCGTCGCGGCGGTCGACGGCCGGGTGCCCGTGCTCGCGGGGGTCGTCGACATGACCACCGCCCGCGTCATCGACCAGGCCCGCGCCGCGGCCTCGCTCGGCGCCGACGGGCTCGTCGCCACCGCGCCGTTCTTCACCCGTACGCACCCGGCGGAGATCTCCGGCCACTTCCGGCGTCTGCGCGACACCGTCGACCTGCCGCTCTTCGCCTACGACAACCCCGCCGCCGTGCACACCAAGCTGACCGCGGAGCTGCTCCTGCCGCTCGCCGAGGACTCCACCATCGCCGGTCTGAAGGACAGCAGCGGCGACGACGGGGCGCTGCGCCGCTTCCTCGTCGAGGCGGGGCGCCGGGGGCTGCGCGGCCGCTTCTCCGTTCTCACGGGCTCCGAAACCACCGTCGACGGGGCCCTGCTGGCGGGCGCCGACGGGGCCGTGCCGGGGCTGGGCAACGTCGATCCGGCCGGGTACGTACGGCTCTACCGGCAGGCGCGGGCGGGGCGTTGGAGTGAGGCGGCGGCCGAGCAGGACCGGCTCGCCGCCCTGTTCGCGATCACGGGCACCGGTGATCCGGCGTTGATGGGCGGCAGTTCGGCCGGGCTCGGCGCGTTCAAGGCGGCGCTGCACCTGCTCGGCGTCATCGACTGCCCCCTCACCGCCGCGCCGCAGATCCCGCTGCCCGCCTCCGCCGTCAAGGCCGTGCGCCAACTCCTCGAAGAGGGCGGCCTGTCGTGAGGGCGCGGCCCTGGTACCGCGAGGTGTCCGGGGCCCAGTGGAAGTCCCTGGCCGCGGCCTGGACGGGCTATCTGCTCGACGGCTTCGACTTCGTCCTGATCACGCTCGTACTCACCGAGATCGCCGCCGAGTTCGGGCTCTCCGGAGTCGAGGCCGCGAGCCTGGTCTCCGGGGCGTTCATCACGCGCTGGCTCGGCGGGGCGCTGCTCGGCGCGCTGGGCGACCGCCATGGGCGCAAACCCGCCATGGTCGCCAGCATTCTGCTCTACTCCCTCGGCACCTTCGCCTGCGGCTTCGCGTGGGGGTACGGCAGCCTCTTCGCGGCGCGGCTGCTGATCGGGGTGGGCATGGCGGGGGAGTACAGCGCCTCCGCCACGTACGTCCTGGAGAGCTGGCCCGCCCGGCTGCGCCACCGCGCCTCCGGTTTTCTGATCTCCGGCTTCTCGGCGGGCGCGGTGCTCGCCGCCGAGCTGTACCAGTGGGTGGTGCCGCAGTGGGGCTGGCGCTGGATGTTCTGGATCGGGGTGCTGCCGGTGCTCCTCGCGCTCTGGCTGCGGCGCGCGCTGCCGGAGGCCGCGGAGTGGCACGCGCGCGTGGGGGAGCGGGCGGCGGCGGGGGCGGCGCGGCCCAATCCGTTCGGCCCGCTGTTCGCCGGCCGCCGCCGAGCCGCCCTCAACCTGGTGCTGACCGTCGCCGCCGGGGGATCGCTGTTCTGCGTCTTCACGCCCGTCGGCACGGGTCTGGTGCCCTGGCTGTCGGCGGTCGCGGCCGGTTCGCTGCTCGCCTTCGGCGCGCAACTCGGCGGGCGTCGGCGCTGGATCCTCTACGTGTCCCTGATGATCACCGTGTTCTGCGCCTTCCTGTACAGCTGGCCGGTCCAGGCGCTGCTGCCCACCTATCTGAAGACGGAGCTGGGCTACCGTCCGGCGCAGGTCGCCGACGTGATGTTCTACGCCGGGTTCGGCACGATGGCCGGGTGTGTCCTCGCGGGCTTCGTCGGGGACCGGATCGGCACCCGGCGCGCGTACGCCTGGACCCTGCTCGCCTCGCTGGCCTTCGTCTTCCCGGTCTTCGCGGTGCGGGACAGCCTGGTGGTGCTCGGGGTGCTGCTGTTCTGCCTGCTCGCGCTGAGCCAGGGCATCTCCGGGATTCTGCCGAAGTACATCGCGGGCCACTTCCCGACCGAGAGCCGCGCCGCGTCGCTCGGCTTCGTCTACAACACGGGCGCGCTGGGCGGCGCGGTCGCTCCGGTGCTCGGCGCGCGGCTGGCGGAGGGCATGGAACTGGGGCGGGCGCTCGCCGTGCTGACCTTCGGGCTGACGCTGGTGGTGATCCTGCTCGTCGGCTTCGGGGTGCCGAGCAGGCTGTCCCGGCTGACCGACCGGGCGGGCGGCCGGGACCACCTCGTGCCGGACGCGCCGCGGGCTCCGGCGGGCGGCGGACTGGAGCCGGACGCGGGGTGACGGGGCGTCGGGCGACGGATCGGCCAAGGCGGCTCGCCGCGGCGGGATTTCGCCGTACGCGCGGCTCCGGGGGCTTGTGGAAAGTGGAACGCGTTCTTAACATCGCAAGTGTTACAGCAGTTGTGTCATATGGCTGGGGGCTGGATGACAG
>NZ_JBHVHQ010000589.1:0-5540 GCF_042800135.1 Streptomyces sp. NPDC057654
CCCTGGTGGCGGGCGACGCCGACGAGGTCGGTCTCGGCCTTGATCAGGATGGCGCCGAGGGCGGCGAGGGCGCCGAGGAAGGCCCAGAGCCAGTCGATCCGGCCGGAGCCCCAGATGTCGGCGGCGCGCATGCCGAAGCCGACGAGCACCGCGGCGTCGCACAGGTAGGCGCCGACGCGGTCCAGGTACACCCCGCCGAGCGAGAACTGCTTCTTCCAGCGGGCGATCTCGCCGTCGACGCAGTCGAGCAGGAGGTAGAGCTGGACCATCAGCACGCCGAGCACGGCGCCCGGTATCCCCGGCACCAGGAGTGCCGGGGCAGCGAGGACGCCGAAGACGGTCATCAGGTAGGTCAGCTGGTTGGGCGTGACCCGCGTGTTCACCAGGTACCGGTCGCAGCGCAGCGAGATCTCCCGCATGTACATGCGCCCGGCCCAGTGCTCACCGCTGCGCCGGTCCTTCACGCCCGCGGGGTGAACGACCGGTCGGAGTTCAGCTACTGATGGCTTTTGCATAGTCGGCGTATGCGTCCCTGATCTGGTCGGTGGACAGGTCCAGGTGTTCCAGGATGGTGAAGCGTCCGGGGCGGGTCTGCGGTGCGTACTCGACGACCTTGACGAACTCCTCGGTGTCGAAGCCGATCTCCTCGGGCAGCACCGGCAGGCCGTGCCGCCGCAGCACCTCGACCATGTGCACGGATTCCTCGCGGGCGCCGCGCAGGTGCATCGCGAAGGCCGCGCCGAGGCCGCACTGCTCGCCGTGGCTGGCGGCGCGCTTGGGGTAGAGGAGGTCGAAGGCGTGGTTGATTTCGTGGCAGGCGCCGGAGGCCGGGCGGCTGTCGCCGGCCACCGACATGGAGATGCCGGTGAGCACCAGGCCCTCGGCGAGGACGGTCAGGAAGCCGTCGTCGCCGACGCCGCCGGGGTGGCGGAGCACGGCCTCGCCGGCCTGCCGGGCCATGGCGGCGGCGAGTCCGTCGATGTCCTCGCCGCGCTCGCGGTGGGCCAGCTCCCAGTCCGCGATGGCGGAGATGTTGGAGACGGCGTCGCCGATGCCGGAGCGGACGAAGCGGACCGGGGCCTCCCGGATGACGTCGAGGTCGATGACCACGGCGATCGGGTTCGGGACGCCGTACGAGCCGCGGCCCGCGTCGTTGTCGAGGGTCGCGACGGGCGAGCAGAGGCCGTCGTGCGAGAGGTTGGTCGCGACGGCGACCAGGGGCAGCCCGATGCGGGCGGCGGCGTACTTCGCGCAGTCGATGATCTTGCCGCCGCCGAGGCCGACGACCGCGTCGTAGCGGCCGGACTTCATGGCGTCGCCGAGCTTGATCGCGTCGTCCAGGGTGCCGCCGCCGACCTCGTACCAGTCCGCGCCCGGCAGGGCGGGCGCGAGCCGCTCGCGCAGCTTCGCGCCCGAGCCGCCGCTGATCGCGACGGCCAGCTTGCCGGAGCTGGAGATGCGCTGGTCGGCGAGGACGCCGGCCAGGTCGTTCAGGGCTCCGGCGCGGATGTCGACGACCAGCGGCGAGGGGATGAGCCTCGTCAGTACTGGCACGCGATCTCACGGCCCTTCGCGAGGTCGTCGTGGTTGTCGATCTCGACCCACTTGAGGTCGCCGATCGGCGCGGTGTCGATGCGGAAGCCTCGGTTGATGAGCTCCTGGTAGCCGTCCTCGTAGTAGAGGTCGGGGTCCTTCTCGAAGGTGGCCTTGAGGGCGTCGGCGAGCTCCTCGGCGGCCTCTGCCTCGATGAGGGTGACGCCGATGTACTCGCCGGTGGCGGACGCGGGGTCCATGAGCTTGGTGATGCGCTGGGCGCCCTTGTCGGGGTCGACGACGACCTTCATCTCCTCGTCGGCCAGGTTCTTGACCGTGTCGAGGGCGAGGATGATCTTCTGGCCCTGGCCGCGGGCGTCGAGCAGGGTGCGCTCGACGGAGACCGGGTGCACGGTGTCGCCGTTGGCGAGGATCACGCCCTGCTTGATGACGTCACGGGCGCACCACAGGGAGTAGGCGTTGTTCCACTCCTCGGCCTTGTCGTTGTCGATCAGGGTGAGCTTGAGGCCGTACTTCGCCTCCAGCGCCGTCTTGCGCTCGTACACGGCCTCCTTGCGGTAGCCGACGACGATGGCGACCTCGCTCAGGCCGACCTCCGCGAAGTTGCCGAGGGTCAGGTCGAGGACCGTGATCGACTCCTCCGCCCCCTCGGGTCCCACCGGCACCAGGGCCTTGGGCAGGGTGTCGGTGTAGGGGCGCAGACGCCGTCCAGCGCCGGCTGCCAGCACGAGGCCGATCATGCGGGTTCTCCTGTTTCGTCGTGTACTGCGGGCGCCTTGGAGGACACCCAGAAGCGGATGCTCTCGCTGAGCACCGCGAGCGCGATGGCGGACGCGAGGACCGTCAGCGCGATGGTGAAACCTTGTCCGTGCCACAGGGCGGCGGCGACCGTGACCGCCAGGACCCGCCCCTCGTGCCCGCCGACCATCCGGACCAGCCAGTTCGGGGGCGCGCCGGTGCCGCCGCGGATGCGGTAGACCGTGTCGTAGTGATGGTAGGCGACCGCGGCCACCAGCCCGAAAGCGGCGGGCAGGGCCCCGTTCACCCCCGATTGGGCGGCGAGCAGCAGGATGATGCCGTACTCGGCGGCGCGGAAGAACGGGGGGACCAGCCAGTCCAGCGGGCCCTTGAGCGGCCGGGCGACGGCGCAGCCGGCGAAGACCGCGTAGACGACGGCCTGCGGGACGGCCCGCCAGGTGCCGCCGTTGCCGGTGAGGACCGGGCCGACGAAGAGGCAGACGGCGGCGAGCAGGGCCCAGAAGGGGGCGTTGTACGTGCCGGTGGGCAGGGTGCGGCCCAGGGTCCGTACGACGCCGTCCGCGAGCGGGCCGGAGTCGGCGAGGTCGGCGAGGGCCTCGGCGGCGCGGTCGGTGCGGCGGGCCTTGCGGGTCAGGGAGCGCAGCACACGGCCCGCGGTGGTGTAGCAGGCGGCCAGCGCGCAGCCGATGAGCAGCACGTAGAAGACGATGCGGGGGGTGGTGAGCGCGGTCAGCACCGCGATCATGGCCCAGCGCTCGCCGATGGGCAGCACGATCATCCGGCGCAGCCAGACCGTCCAGCCGACGCTGTCGAGCCGGTCGGAGAGGGCGGCGGTGGGGCTGGTGTTGGCGCTGGCGTCGTGGTTGGCCTCGTTGAAGGAGAAGTCCACGACGTGGCGGCAGGTCTGGAGGACCATCGCGCCGAGCGCCAGCGCCCATACGTCATCGTGGCCGCCGCCGTGGGCGGCGCCGATGGCGAGCCCCGCGTAGTAGGCGTACTCCTTGGCGCGGTCGAACGTCGCGTCGAGCCAGGCGCCGAGGGTGGAGTACTGGAGGGAGTAGCGGGCCAGCTGTCCGTCGGTGCAGTCGAGGACGAAGGAGGCGAGCAGCAGCACGCCGGCCGCGACGAAGCCGGGGCGGGTGCCGGTGGCCGCGCAGGCCGCGGCGATCAGCGCGGTGATCAGGGAGGCGGTGGTGACCTGGTTGGGGGTCAGGCCGCGGCGGGCGCACCAGCGGGCGATGTACCGGGAGTACGGGCTGATGCAGTAGGTGGTGAAGAACCCGTCGCGGGACTTGACCGCGGTGCGCAGCCGGACGGCCTCCTCGTCGACGGCGTCGACGTCGGCGCGGGCCGCGGCGCGCGCCTCGGGGGCCGTCGGGGCGACGGCGACCAGGACGCCGAGGTCGGGCCGGTGGACGGCGGTGCCCTCGGTGTCCAGGGTGTCGGCGATCTCGTCGGGCAGTACGGCCGCGGCGGCGGTCACCGTGGTGTGCGCGGCGCCGGGGGCGCTCTCGGCGGCGGCCGTGACGGCTCGGGAGAGGGCGGCGCGCGCCTCGGGCTGCGCCGTGAGTGCTCCGGTGACGGCGGCGGCGGGGAAGCGGGGGTCGGTCAGGGCGAGGCGCAGGCTGTGTACATGGCCCACGAAGCGGGTGTCGACCAGCGCCACGCGTCCCTGGGGCGGGAGTGCGGCCAGCTGGGCGGCGGCATCGGCGGCGTCGGCCGCCATACGCACGTCGAAGCCCAGCGACCGCAGGTCGCCCGCGAGGGACGAGCCGACGACCGGCGGGCCGGTGAGAATGGCGGTGGACAGACGAACTCACTCCTCGGAAGCTGGCATGGCGGCCACGGGTCCACAGGCGTCCGGGCAGCGGGCTGGGTACGCCTCGGCCCTTCTCGGGCGGGCGGCACGTCGGCAGAGGCTATCGGATCACCGGTGGGCGCCGTTCACCGCACGTGCACCCCGGCTTCCCCCGGCAGACAGGACGTCCGGGGGCCGTCACAAGTTCCGGCCGGGCGGGGGCTCGTGCAAGCGACAGCATGGTCGATCACCGGCGCGCTGAACAAATGAGCGTGTCGCCGTGGTGTGGATAGGGTGCCGTCATGACGTGGCTGATCACAGGTGGGGCGGGATACATCGGGGCGCATGTGGCGCGGGCGATGGCGGCGGCCGGTGAGCGGGTGGTCGTGTTCGACGACTTCTCCAGCGGCATCGCCCAGCGGCTGCCGGAGGGGATGCCGGTGGTGCGGGGCTCGGTGGCCGACCGCGCGCTGCTGGACCGTGCGCTCGCCGGTCACGAGGTGCGGGGGGTGGTGCATCTGGCGGCGAAGAAGCAGGTCGGCGAGTCCGTGGAGCGGCCGCTGCACTACTACCGGGAGAACGTGGGCGGGCTGACGGAGCTGCTGGACGCGTCGGTCGCGGCCGGGGTCGAGAACTTCGTGTTCTCCTCGTCCGCCGCGGTCTACGGCATGCCGGACGTGGACCTGGTCACCGAGGACGTCCCGTGCGTGCCGATCAATCCGTACGGCGAGACGAAGCTGGCCGGCGAGTGGCTGGTACGGGCCGCGGGCGCGGCGCACGGCCTGAAGACGGCCTGTCTGCGGTACTTCAACGTGGCGGGCGCCGCGCGCCCGGAGCTGGCCGACACCGGGGTGTACAACATCATCCCGATGATGTTCGACCGGATCACGCGCGGCGAGGCCCCGCGGATCTTCGGCGACGACTACGCGACGCCGGACGGCACGTGCGTCCGCGACTACGTCCACGTCGAGGATCTGGCCGAGGCGCACCTGGCGGCGGCCCGGACGCTGACCGGTCGCGGCGGCGGCGACCTGACGGTGAACGTGGGCACGGGCGAGGGGGTGTCCGTACGCGAGATGGCCGATCTGATCGGGGAGATCACCGGGCACCGGGGGCCGGAGCCGGTGGTGGAGCCGCGCCGCCCCGGCGATCCGGCGCGCGTCATCGCGTCGTGCGAACTGGCCGCGAAGGAGCTGGGGTTCGGCACCCGGCACGATGTGCGCTCCATGGTCGCGTCGGCCTGGGAGGGCTGGTGCCACCACCGCCCGCAGGCGCTCGAAGGCTGAGCCCGAGAGAACGTTGCCGCAGGTCAGAGCCGTGAGCAGAGGTGATCGCGGCCGCGTTGCCGGTGCCCCCCGCCTGTAGTTGGCTGGAGCTCGGCCGGCCGCCGCCGGCCGAGCGGCGCGGACTCGGGAGGCTCGTCCATGGG
>NZ_JBHVHQ010000590.1:0-5530 GCF_042800135.1 Streptomyces sp. NPDC057654
GGCGGCGAAGGCGCGGTAGGCGCCGGTCAGTTCCCGGACGCCGTCGGGGTCGACGAAGAGGCCGTCGATGTGCGCGAGCGCGTCGTAGCCCGTGGTCCCGGCGACGGGCCAGTCGGCGGGCAGCCGCTCGCCGCGGCCGAGGATCTTCTCGACGACGGTCCACCGGCCCCCGGCCGCCTCGCGCAGCCGCCGCAGATACCCGGCCGGGTCGGCGAGGCCGTCCGGGTGGTCCACGCGCAGCCCGTCGAGCACGCCGTCCCGCAGCAGCTGGGCCACCTTGGCGTGCGTGGCGTCGAAGACCTCGGGGTCCTCGACGCGCACCGCGATGAGGTCGGAGACGGTGAAGAAGCGCCGGTAGTTGAGGTCCGTACGGGCGAGGCGCCACCAGCCGAGCCGGTACCACTGGTGGTCCAGGACGCCGGGCAGCGGCAGCCGCTCGGTGCCGGGGCGGAGCGGGAACTCATGGTCGTGGTAGCGCAGCACCGAACCCGACACGGTCAGGTGGCGCAGCTCCTCGCCGAGCCGCCCGCCGAGCACGGGCAGCAGCACCTTGCCGCCGTGCTCGGCCCAGTCGATGTCGAACCAGCGCGCGTACGGCGAGGCCGGGCCGTCCCGCAGCACTTCCCACAGCGGGCGGTTGAGCCGCTCGGGGGCGGGGACGGCCATGTGGTTCGGCACGATGTCGAGGACCAGGCCGAGGCCGTGCGCGTGCGCCGTACGGGCCAGCGCGCGCAGCCCCTCCTCGCCGCCCAGCTCCGCCCGTACGGCGCTGTGGTCCACCACGTCGTAGCCGTGCGCGGAGCCCGGCACGGCCTCCAGGACGGGGGAGAGGTGCAGATGGGAGACGCCCAGGGAGGCGAGGTAGGGGACGGCCCGTTCGGCGGCGGCGAACGGGAACTCCGGCTGGAGCTGGAGCCGGTAGGTGGCGGTGGGCGGTGCGGCGGGGTCGGGCCTCATGGGAACGTACGTACCCGCGAGGGTGTACCCCGCCAAACCGCATGGACGGTACACGCACTATCGGGCCGCAGGGCCTGTCTGTCAGGACCGCGAGATCTCCCGGCCGCCGGACTCGGCCCGGCCGCCGGACTCAGCCCGGCCGCTGGAGGACGGCCAGGCTGCGGTCCGCGAGGGTGAGCCGGTCGCCGCCCTGGACCTTGGGCCCGTCGCGCTCGACGCCGTCCGGCCGGGCCGTGTCCACGATCAGCTGCCACTGCCTCCCATGGTCGACCGGAACCGTGAATTCGATGGACTCGTCGTGCGCGTTGAACATCAGCAGGAACGAATCATCGGTGATCGACTCGCCGCGTGGGCCCGGCTCCGAGATGGCGCTCCCGTTCAGGAACACCGTCAGGGACTTGGCCTGATCGGCCTGCCAGTCGCGCTGGTCCATGTCCTCGCCCTCGGGTGTGAACCAGGAGATGTCGGACAGTTCGTCATGCGTGCCCTGTACCGGCCGCCCGTGGAAGAAGCGGCGGCGGCGGAAGACCGCGTGGTCGCGGCGGAGCCCCACCATGGCGCGGGTGAAGTCCAGCAGCCGTCGGGCCGGGTCGCCCTCCTCGCCGTCCCCGTTCTCCTCCCGGGGGGCGGGCCAGCGCACCCAGGAGATCTCGTTGTCCTGGCAGTACGCGTTGTTGTTGCCGCCCTGGGTACGGCCGAACTCGTCGCCGTGACCGAGCATCGGCACGCCCTGGGAGAGCATCAGCGTGGCGATGAAGTTGCGCATCTGGCGCTCGCGCAGCGCGAGGATCTCGGGGTCGTCGGTGTCGCCCTCCGCGCCGCAGTTCCACGAGCGGTTGTGGCTCTCGCCGTCCTGGTTGTCCTCGCCGTTCGCCTCGTTGTGCTTCTCGTTGTACGAGACCAGGTCGTGCAGGGTGAAACCGTCGTGGCAGGTCACGAAGTTGACCGAGGCCAGCGGGCGGCGGCCGTCGCCCTGGTAGAGGTCGGAGGAGCCGGTCAGCCGGGACCCGAACTCGGCCAGCGTCCGGGGCTCGCCGCGCCACATGTCCCGCACGGTGTCCCGGAACTTTCCGTTCCACTCGGTCCACAACGGCGGAAAATTGCCCACCTGATAGCCGCCCTCGCCCACATCCCAGGGCTCGGCGATCAGCTTCACCTGACTCACCACCGGATCCTGCTGCACCAGGTCGAAGAACGAGGAGAGCCGGTCCACCTCGTGGAACTGGCGCGCCAGCGTCGCCGCCAGATCGAAGCGGAAGCCGTCCACCCGCATCTCGGTCACCCAGTAGCGCAGCGAGTCCATGATCAGCTGAAGCACATGGGGGCTGCGCATCAGCAGCGAGTTCCCGGTGCCCGTGGTGTCCATGTAGTACCGCGGATCGTCGGTCAGCCGGTAGTACGAGACGTTGTCCAGCCCCCGGAAGGAGAGCGTCGGCCCGAGGTGGTTGCCCTCGGCGGTGTGGTTGTAGACCACGTCCAGGATCACCTCGATGCCCGCCGCGTGCAGCGCCCGCACGGCGGACTTGAACTCCAGCACCTGCTGCCCGCGATCGCCCCAGGAGGCGTACGCGTTGTGCGGGGCGAAGAAGCCGATGGTGTTGTAGCCCCAGTAGTTGGCCAGCGAGGAGTCCACCAGCCGGTGGTCCTGTACGAACTGGTGCACCGGCATCAGCTCCAGCGCCGTCACCCCCAGCTTCGTCAGATGGTCGATGACCGCCGGGTGGGCCAGTGCCGCGTACGTGCCGCGCAGCTCCCGCGGCAGCTCCGGGTGGAGCATCGTCAGCCCTTTGACGTGGGCCTCGTAGATCACCGTGCGGTGGTAGTCGGTGCGCGGCGGCCGGTCGTCGCCCCAGTCGAAGTACGGGTTGACCACCACCGAGGACATCATGTGCGGCGCCGAGTCCATGTCGTTGCGCTTCTCGGGGCGCTCGAAGTGGTAGCCGTAGACCGCCTCGCCCCAGTCGACCTGCCCGCCGACCGCCCGCGCGTACGGGTCGAGCAGCAGCTTCGCGGAGTTGCAGCGGTGCCCGTGCTCCGGCTCGTACGGGCCGTGTACCCGGAAGCCGTAGCGCTGACCGGGCATGACGCCGGGCAGATAGGCGTGGCGGACGAACGCGTCCGTCTCGCGCAGCTCCACCGCCGTCTCCGAGCCGTCGTCGTGCAGCAGACACAGTTCGATCCGCTCGGCGGTCTCCGAGAAGACCGCGAAGTTGGTGCCGGCGCCGTCGTACGTGGCACCGAGGGGGTACGCCTGTCCCGGCCAGACCTGCATGAGTCGACTCTTCCACTTCTCCATCGGGCGCCGTGGTGACCCCTGCTCCAGGTCGGATGGGAATCCTCGTCCAACTGACGCCTCCGTGCGGTCCTTTCGGCAGATCTTCCCCAAAAGCAGAGCGGCCACCTCTCACTTCGGTCAGTCCAACCGGGTGACCCTCGGACAAATGGGTGGGGCCCGGACATGAGGCCCCCGCCCCGGCCGGACCCGGGCAGCCGTCCCGGCCGCTGCCTCGACCGGGGTGCGGCGCCGCCTCGGCCGGGCCGCGGTGCCGCCCCGGCCGGACCATCGCCGCCGCCCCGGCGGCCTCCCGGCGCCTTCCCGGCGGGCGACCGCTATGAATCCGCTCACTCCCTCCGCCGGTCCTGGCCGCAACGTGCACCGCGAGTAGGAGAGTTGGTGGAGGACTGCCCCCGTCGGGCTGCACCGCACTCCCACCGCGCAGTAGTCTGCCTTGATCGTTGGACGGGGGCGGAAGGCGGTGCACAGGTGAGCTCGGGCGGGTTGGAGCTGCCCCCGGGAAGTGAGACTTCCGAGGGGGACGGCTCGACCGACGCTCCACCCGGCGCGGTGTCCCTGGCGCAGCCGATGGAGATCGGCGCGGAGCTGGACTGGGGCGCCGACGCGTGGAGCGAGGTGCGTACGCGGGCGCGGCGCGCCGGACGGGCCTACATCTGGCTCAACCTCGTCGAACAACGGCTGCGCGCCGTCGTCGCCGCGGTGCTCCGGCCGGTCTACGAACCGGTGCACGGCGAGGAGGAGTGGGTCGTCGCCGCCGCCGGGCCCGCCGGACAGGAATGGGTGCAGCGGGCCGCCGCCGTACGGGAGGTGAGCCGCCGCAAGGGCTATCTCCTCGACCCGGCCGACGACAACGTGCTCTCCTTCCTCACCCTGCCCCAGCTGCGCGAACTGCTCGTCCAGCACTGGCCCTGCTTCGAGCCCTACATGGACGACCGGCGCGAGCTGGAGCTCGCCCTCGACGAGCTGGAGGTCTCCCGCAACGTCGTCTCCCGCAACCGCGCGCTGTCCGTGACCGTCCTCGCCCAGGCCGAACGGGCCTCCGCCCGGCTGCTGGAGATCCTCGGCACCGGCGCCCACGGCCCGGCCGCCGGACGGCTGCCCGTCGACGCCGTGGAGGACCTGGTCGGCGACCGGTACGCGGACGTCATCGGCGTGCACGCCGACCGGGTGCGCCTCCAGCGCCAGCTGCCCGTGGAAGACCTCTTCGGCAACGCCCGCCGCCTCGACGCGGTCGGCATAGGCCTGAACCTCCTCGTCCAGAACTACTCGGGGAGGCGGCTCGTACGGCTCGCCGAGGCCGGCTGCCGCTCCCGACTGCTCTTCCTCAACCCCGCCAGCAGCGCCGTCCGCCGCCGCGAACGCGAACTCGGCATCAAAAAGGGCGAGATGAGCCGCTCCGTCGAGATGAACATCATGCACATGCGGCGCGTACGCGACCGGCTCCGGGACACCGCCGCCTTCGAGATCCGCGTCTTCGACGAGACGCCGCGCTTCACCGCCTACCTCGTCAACGGCGACGGCGCGGACGGTCTCGCCGTCGTCCAGTCCTACCTCCGCAAGGCGCGCGGCATGGAGGCGCCGGTGCTGGTGCTGCGCGGCGGGGGGCGCGAGAGGGACGTGGTGCGGGAGGACCAGGACGCCGACAACGGACTCTTCGCTACATACCGGGAGGAGTTCGACGGAGTGTGGGCGGACTCGCGGCCGGTGTCGTAAGAGAGCCCCGGGGGACTGTCGCACGGGAGACCCGGGCGCCCGGGGGACTGGGGTCATTGTCAGTGGGGCATGCGAGGCTGGGGACCAGTCGGGGGAAGCACCACAGAGGAGGGGCCGCGATGAGCTGGTACCGGGGGACATTGACCGGATTCGACCTGGAGACGACGGGCACGGACATCGAGCACGACCGCGTCGTCACCGCCGCGCTCGTCCGGCTGGAGCCGGACGGCGGCACCGCGGGAGAGCGCACCTGGCTGCTCGACCCGGGCATCGCGATCCCCGAGGAGGCCGCCGCCATCCACGGCATCTCCACGGAACGGGCCCGCGCCCAGGGCTCCCCGGCCGCTCCCGCCATAGCGGAGATCGCCGACGCCGTCGCCGAAGTGCTGCGCGCGGGCGCGCCGCTCGTGGTCATGAACGCGCGGTACGACCTGTCGCTGCTCGACCGCGAGTGCCGCCGCCACGGCGTCGCACCGCTCTCGGAGCGGCTGGGCCCCGGCCCCTGGCCGGTCGTCGACCCGCTCGTACTGGACAAACACGCGGACCGGTACCGCAAGGGTAAGC
>NZ_JBHVHQ010000591.1:0-5524 GCF_042800135.1 Streptomyces sp. NPDC057654
CTGTCGTACATCGCGCTCATGCCGCCGCTACCTCTCCCCGGTCCAGTCCCGCCACTACGCCCAGCAGGCATTCGTAGTCGATGACGCCCACGCAGCGTCCGTCGTCGACGACCCGCACCGGGGCGCCGCTGCGCGCCACGGCCTCGATCGCGTCGGAGACGGTGGTGTCGGGCGCGAGCGTCGCGCCGTCCTTGGCGTCGGTCTTCGTGACCGGCCGCATGGCGCGGCGTACGGTCAGCACCTGCTCGCGCGGCACGTCGCGGACGAAGTCGCGCACGTAGTCGTCGGCGGGCGAGCCGACGATCTCCTCGGGGGTGCCGCACTGCACGATGCGCCCGTCGCGCATCAGGGCGATGCGGTCGCCGACGCGCAGCGCCTCGCTGAGGTCGTGGGTGATGAAGACCATGGTGCGGCCCTCGTCGCGGTGCAGCCGGACGACCTCTTCCTGCATGTCGCGGCGGATCAGCGGGTCCAGCGCGCTGAACGGCTCGTCGAACAGCAGGACTTCGGGGTCGGCGGCGAGGGCGCGGGCGAGGCCGACGCGCTGCTGCTGGCCGCCGGAGAGCTGGCCGGGGCGGCGGGCTTCCATGCCGGCGAGGCCGACCTTGGTGACGATCTCCTGGGCCTTGGCGCGGCGTTCGGCCTTGCCCATGCCCTGGATCTCCAGCCCGTACGCGACGTTGTCGAGGACGGTGCGGTGCGGGAGCAGCCCGAAGTGCTGGAAGACCATGGCGGCGCGGTGCCGGCGCAGGTCGCGCAGCCGGCCGCGGTCCATGCCGCAGACGTCCTCGCCGTCGATGGCTATCTCGCCGCTGGTCGGCTCGATGAGCCGGGTCAGGCAGCGGACCAGGGTGGACTTGCCGGAGCCGGAGAGGCCCATGACGACGAAGACCTCGCCCTGGCGGACGTCGAAGGAGACGTCGCGGACGGCGACGGTGCAGCCGGACTCGCGGCGCAGCTCGTCGGCGGGGAGTTCGGCGAGCGGGCTGCCGGGGACGCGCTCCGGCTTGGGGCCGAAGACCTTCCACAGGTTGCGTACGGAGAAGACGGGCGCGCCGTCGGCCTTCGGGTCGTCCGTGGCCGCGCTGGGCGCGGGTGCGGTGCTGGTCACGCGCCATCACCCCCGCGTATTGAGGCCGTGACAAGCATTTCGGCGCACTTCTCCCCCACCATCAGGACTCCGATCATCGGGTTCACGGCGGGCATCGTCGGGAAGACCGATGCGTCGGCGATACGGATGTTCTGCATACCACGGATGTTCAAGTTGGGGTCCACGACCGCGAGTTCATCATCGGAGGCGCCCATTCGGCAGGTGCCCGCCGGGTGGTAGACGGTGTGGGCGACCTTGCGCGCGTACTCGCTGATGTCCTCGTCGGAGGTGACCTCCGGGCCCGGGCAGACCTCGCGCTTGAGCCAGCCGGCCAGCGGCTCGGTCTTGGCGATCTCGCGGGCGATGCGGATGCCGTCGACGAGGGTGCGGCCGTCGTAGTCGTCCTCGTCGGTGAAGTACCGGAAGTCGAGGGCGGGCTTGACCTCGGGGTCGGCGCTGGTCAGGTAGAGCCGGCCGCGGCTGTGCGGCTTGGGGATGTTGGGCGTCATCGACACGCCGTGCTCGGGCTTCTCGTAGCCGAGCCGCTCCGGGTTGTCGGTGAACGGGATCTGGTAGAAGTGGAACATCAGGTCCGGGCCGTTCGCCGCGGGGTCCCGCTGGATGAACAGGCCGGCGTCGGAGTCCATCGCCGAGTTCTCGGGGATGGGCCCGTCGGTCTCCCAGACGATGACCGACTCGGGGTGGTCGAGGAGGTTCTCGCCGACGCCCGGCAGGTCGTGGACGACGGGGATGCCGAGCGCTTCGAGGTCCTTCTTCGGGCCGATGCCGGAGTGCATCAGCAGCCGCGGGGTGTCGACCGCGCCCGCGCAGACCAGCACCTCGTTGTTGGCCTCGACGAGGATCTCCTCGCCGTCCTTGGTGCGTACGTGCACGCCGGTCGCCCGGGTGCCGTCCAGCTCCAGCTTGTGCGCCCAGGTCTCCAGCATGATGTGCAGGTTCGGGCGGTCGAGGAACGGGTGCAGGTAGGCGACCGACGCCGAGGAGCGCTTGTTGTTCTCGGGGTGGTACGAGAGGTCGAAGAAGCCCACGCCCTCGTGGAACGGCTTCTTGTTGAAGCCCTCCACGCGCGGCACGCCGGTCGCGGTCCGCGCGGCGTTCACGAAGTCGCTCGCGATGGCGTTGCGGTCCTTCTCGTCCACCGCGACGATGTTGTTGCGCAGCCGGTAGAAGTACGGGTCCATGGACTCGGCGTCCCAGCCCTCGGCCCCGGCCGTCGCCCACTCGTCCCAGTCGCCGGGCAGCGGCTTGAAGGAGATCAGGGTGTTGTGCGAGGAGCACCCGCCCAGCACGCGCGCCCGGCTGTGCCGGATGTGGGAGTTGCCGCGCGGCTGCTCGACCGTCGGGTAGTCGTAGTCAAGGTCGCCGCCCAGCAGCCCCAGCCATCTGCGCAGCGTGAGGACGTCCTCCCGGTCGATGTCCGTGGGCCCGCCCTCGATGACGGCGACGGTGATGTCGGGGTTCTCGGTGAGGCGGGACGCGATGACGGAACCGGCGGTGCCGCCGCCGATCACGACGTAGTCGTACACGGGCATGGGGGGTGCTCCTCTGCTGCTACTGCTGAAGGTTCTGCGCGTGAAGAGTGGGCTGTGCAACCGTGGGTCGAACGGGCCGGGGAACGCGCTGTACGGGCGTGGGGACGGGTGCCGCGGGCGCTGTCAGCCGGCGAACCAGCGCACGGCCTTCGGTTCGAGGTTCTGGTAGATGTGCTTGGACTCGCGGTACTCGGCGAGCCCCGCGGGGCCCAGCTCCCGGCCGATGCCGGACTTCCCGAAGCCGCCCCACTCCGCCTGCGGCAGGTAGGGGTGGTAGTCGTTGATCCACACGGTGCCGTGGCGCAGCCGCCCGGCGACGCGCCGCGCGCGGCCCGCGTCGGAGGACCACACGGCGCCGGCGAGCCCGTACTCGGTGTCGTTCGCGAGCTCGACGGCCTCGTCCTCGGTGCGGAACGTCTCGACGGTCACGATGGGCCCGAACGTCTCCTCGCGCACCACGCGCATGCCCCGGTGGCACTGGTCGAGGACGGTCGGCGAGAAGAAGTAGCCGCTCTCGGGGCGGACCTTCGACGGCTTGGGGCGGGAGCCGCCGCAGCGCAGCGCGGCGCCCTCGGCCAGCGCGGAGGTGACGTACGCCTCGACCTTGGCGAGCTGCTGCTCGGAGACGAGCGGGCCGCACTCGACGCCCTTCTCGGTGCCCCGGCCCAGCTTGATCTTCTCGGCGCGGCGGGCCAGCTCGGCGACGAACCGGTCGCTGACCGACTCCTCGATGATCAGCCGGGCGCCGGCCGAGCAGACCTGGCCGCTGTGGATGAACGCGGCGTTCAGCGCCTGGTCGACGGCGGTGTCGAAGCCCTCTTCGGTGGCGCAGGCGTCGGCGAAGACGACGTTGGGGTTCTTGCCGCCCAGCTCCAGGGCGATCTTCTTGGCCCCGGCGACGGCGGCGGCGCCCGCCGTGGTGCCGCTGGCCAGGCCGCCGGTGAAGGAGAACAGGTCGACGTCGGGGTGCTCGGCGAGGCGCTGGCCGACCGGCACGCCCGCGCCGGTGACGATGTTCGCGACGCCCGTCGGCAGCCCGGCCTCCACCAGCAGCTTGATCAGGTGCACGGTGGTGAGCGGGGTGACCTCGCTCGGCTTGATCACGAAGGTGTTGCCGGCCGCGAGCGCCGGGGCGACCTTCCAGCTGGCCTGGAGCAGCGGATAGTTCCAGGGTGTGATCAGCGCGCACACGCCGACCGGCTCATGCACGACGACGCTGTGCACCGCGGGGCTGCCGGCGTCCACGACCCGGCCGCCGCTCTCGTTCATGACGAGGTCGGCGAAGTAGCGGAAGGCGTTGGTCACGTCGTCGACGTCGACCCGGCCCTCCTCCAGCGTCTTGCCGGTGTCCCGGCTCTCGATGAGCGCGATCTCCTCGCGGTCGCGCTGGAGCAGGTCCGCGACGCGGCGCAGCAGCGCCGCCCGCTCGGCTACGGGCGTACCGGGCCACGGACCGGAGTCGAAGGCCCGCCGGGCCGCCGCGACGGCCGCGTCCGTGTCGTCCGCCCCGCCCTCGGCCACGGTCGCGAAGGGCTGGGCATCTGCGGGGTCGAGGACCTCCCGCTGCGCGCCGGATGCGGCGTCGCGCCACACCCCGTCCACATGAATGGTCTCGACTGCTGCCGACACGTCGTACTGCCTTCCGATCACTGAAAAGTTCTTCGCTGGTCACGCCAGCAACAGGGACCCCTAACCGGAACTTTCGAACGTATTCCTCATCCGTCACCAAGAGTGGTCCGGGTCACTTCCGCTCGCCGTTCTGTCCCATTTGTTGGCCTCGGCTTTGTTAGCGTGAGCTGAATGACCAAGCGATACGGCATGTGGGCCGCAGCGATCTGCACGGCCGCGACAGTGGGCCTCGCCGGCTGCGGAACCGATAGCTCCGACAACGCGAAGGGCAAGGGGGGTCTGGACGGGCTCTCCGCCCAGGAGATTTCCAAGAAGGCGCGCAACGAGCTGAGCTCCGCTTCCGCGCTGCGGATGAAAATGGATGCGGCCTCCGGATCGGCGTCCGCAAAGATGGACATCGCCGCGGACGACAAGAACAACTGCGCGGGCACCACGACCCCCGCCAGCGGCCAGGGCTCCGTCGAGGTCGTCAAACGCGGCGACGAGGTGTGGCTGAAGCCCGACGCCGCCGTGTGGTCCGCGATGACGGGCGACCCGAAGAAGGGCGCGCTCGCCACCAAGGCGGCCAAGGGCCGCTACCTCCACGGCAAGACCAGCGAGACGGTCCTCAAGCAGATGGCGTCCTCCTGCGAGGACCTCAAGACCTTCCAGAAGAAGATCGCCGAGGACAACGCGGGCGACGAGAAACTCAAGAAGGGCAAGGAGACGACCGAGGACGGCAAGCGGGTCGTGCCGCTCACCGCGAAGGGCAAGGACGGCGCGGAAAGCACGATCTATGTGGCCGCCGAGGGCAAGCCGTACCTCCTGAAGATCGCCTCGAAGCAGAACGGCAAGACGAGCTCCATGCAATTCACCGACTACGGCAAGCCGGTCGCGGTGAACCCGCCGTCGGAGAAGGAGTCCATGAGCGTGGACGAGTTCAAGAAGGCGGTGCAGAAGGGCTGACGCCGCGGGCCGCCCCGGCGGGTATGCCGCTTTCCCGACGTCAGTTACTGATGTCAGTTTCTGATGTCGATTCCTGATGTCGGTCGTGGGCCGTTTCCGACGAGTGGGTCGGGGGCGGCCCGCTCGCTGTTTTCGGTCTTTCGCTCCGCGGGCAACACTCCTAACTTGCTCATAGGGTCCGAGCGCGGGGGCCGAGGGCGAGGGGGATCGCATGGACCGGCAGACCGCTCCGCTCATCGTCGTCAACCCCGGCTTCGAGGACGGCCCGAAGGGGTGGACTTTCAAGGCGTCCCCGATCGACGGCGGC
>NZ_JBHVHQ010000592.1:0-5523 GCF_042800135.1 Streptomyces sp. NPDC057654
CAGCCGCCCTTGACCGCGGTGAGCCCCTCGATCCGGTTGAGGAAGGACACCTGGCCGCCTGTCTCCTTCGACGGCACCCGCACCGCCGACTCCGAGACCTTGGTGAACGTCACCGAGCGCTTGAAGTCGCCGGTCAGCAGCGCCTTGGTGCGCGGGTCGCCGATCGCCGGCTGCACGCCCTTGGCCAGCGTCCGCTTCTCCCGGTGGAGCGCGGTGAAGAAGACCATCGCGCCGCCGTCCTTGGTGCGCAGCGCCAGCGGCGCGTACTCGGGGGGCCCGGCCGGGGTGTCGATGTACGCCGTCCAGAACGACGGGGTGCGCCGCAGCTTCTCGCGCGCCTCGCGCGTCCGTGATGTCGACTGGCCCGGCGCGAACTTCCCCTTGCCGCTCTGGAGGTATGTCGTGTACGCGCCGCTCATCGCGGCCGGGTCGACGACCAGCCCCGAGCCGCCGCCCGTCGGCACCGGTTCGGCCCAGCCGTCCTTGCCGGTCGCGAAGTCGAGCCGGTCGTCCGGGTTGAGGATCGACAGATAGGCCGCGCGCCACGGCTTCTTCGCCCCGTCGCGGGTGAAGACCAGGTACCAGCGGTTGCCGTCGCGGTTGCTGGCGGAGTCCGCGACGAAGAACTTCGGCCATCCGGCCTGCGCGGGGATGGTGAAGCGGGAGTCCTTGAACTCCAGCGCCGGGTAGGACTTGTTCCCGCCGGGGGAGAGGGTGTGCTGCGCGGTGAGGTCGGCCCGGTTGTTCGCGGCCAGCGGCCCGGCCTCGAACGTGTCGACGGCCGCCGGGTCGAGCTTCCGGTACGCCTTGTTGTACGCGTCCGTGAACCCCTGGAGGACCTTGGGGGCCTCCTCCCGGCTCACGGCCGGGAGGATCTCCCGCTCGCCGTGCACCGTCACGCACCCGGTCAGCGTGAGGAGCGTCGAGGCCGCGAGTGCGGTGAACAGTCGACGGGGCAACCGGCGTCTCATCGGGCTACGGCTCCTTCGGGGCTGCTTGGGACGGCGCAACCCTACCGGGGGCGGAGCGGGCGAGGGGGGCGGGTACCGGGAACCGCGCCTCTCAGCCCCCGTCCCGCCGGGCCCGCGGCTCCCGACGGGGGATCACCAGCGGCTCCCCGGTCCGCGGATGCGGGACGACTTCCACCGGCTGCCGGTAGACGCGCGTCAGCAGTTCGGCGTCGAAGACGCGCTCCGGCGGGCCGTCCGCCGCGATCCGCCCCTCGTGCAGCACGGCCACCCGGTCCGCGTACGCGGCGGCCAGCCCGAGGTCGTGCAGGACGACCACCACCGCGTCCCCGGCCGCCGCCCGCTCCCGGCACACCCGCAGCACCAGCTCCTGATGGCGCAGGTCGAGCGCGGCCGTCGGCTCGTCGAGCAGCAGCAGCGGGGCGCGCTGCGCCAGCACCCGCGCCAGTGCGACGCGGGCGCGTTCGCCGCCGGACAGCGCGGAGAACGGCCGCTCGGCGAACTCCGCCACCTCGGCGGCGGCCATCGCCTCGTACACCGCGTCGTCGTCCGCGTCCTCGGCGGGCGTACCGGCCCAGGGCGCGCGCCCCATCCGGACGACCTCCTCGACCGCGAACGGGAAGGACACCGCGGCCGACTGCGGCAGCACGGCCCGGCGCAGCGCCAGGTCGGGGGCGGACCAGCCGGCGGCGGCGCGCCCGTCCACGCGGACCTCGCCGGACTCGGCGGGCAGATCGGCGGCGAGCGCGGCGAGCAGCGTCGACTTCCCGGCCCCGTTGGGCCCGACCAGCGCCAGCACCTCACCGGCGGCGACCACGAGATCGACCTCGGCCAGGACCGTACGTCCCCCCAACCGCACCCGCAGGGCGACGGCTTCGACGAGGGGCACGCCGGGGGGCGGGGGCTGCGGGAGCGCCCGCTGGCGGGAGGAGAAAAGCCCCTTGATCATGCCCAGCCTCCTTGCTTGCGCCGGGTCCGCCTGAGCAACCAGAAGAAGAACGGGCTTCCGAAGAGGGCCGTCAGGACGCCCAGCGGCAGCTCCGCGGGCTGGGCGACCGTACGCGCCGCGAGGTCGGCGGCGACCAGGACGAGGGCGCCGCCGAGCGCGCTGCCCGGTACGAGCAGCCGGTGGCCGGGACCCGCGGCCATCCGCAGGAGGTGGGGGACGAGCAGTCCCACGAAGGTGATGATGCCCGCCACCGCCACCGCGGCGGCCGTCAGCAGCGCGACGACCAGGACCAGCGTGATCCGCAGCCGCTCCACGTCCACGCCCAGGTGCCGGGCGGGGCGTTCGCCGAGCGCGAGGAGGTCCAGTTTCCGCGCGGAGAAGGGGGCCACGGCCAGCCCGGCCAGGGCACACGGCAGGACGGCCAGCACCTTCGGCCAGGTGGCCTGGGCGAGGGAGCCGAGCTGCCAGAAGGTGATCTGGGTGATCTGCGCGTTGTCCGCGAAGAAGATGAACAGGCCGATCAGCGCGCCCGCGAAGGCGTTCACGGCGATGCCGGTGAGGATCAGCGTCACCACCTCCGTACGGCCGCCCGAGCGCGACAGCGCGTACACGAGCGTGACCGTGACGAGGCCGGCGGCGAACGCGCAGGCCGTCACCGTCCAGTTGCCGAAGAAGCTCAGTCCGAGCGCGATCGAGCCGACCGCACCGACGGCCGCGCCCGAGGAGATGCCGATGACGCCGGGTTCGGCGAGCGGGTTGCCGAAGACGCCCTGCATCAGCGCGCCCGCGCAGCCGAGCGACGCCCCGACGAGGAGGGCGAGGACGACGCGCGGCAGCCGTACGTTCCACAGCACGCTCTCGCCGACCCGGTCCAGCCGGGCCCCGCCGAGCCCGACGCGGTGCAGCAGCGAGCCGAGGACGTCGCCGACGGGGATCTCGTACGCGCCGATGCCCGCGGAGAGCAGGCACAGGACGATCAGGGCGGCGGCCATGGCCGCGATGAGCAGGGTCCGCCGACCGCGGCGGCCGGCGGCGCGCGGCCGGGACGGTGCGCTCCCGGTGCCCGCGGACGTTGATTCTTCCGTCAGAACGGCCATGTCAGGAGCCGCCCTTGTGGATCTGCTCGACGAGGGACTTGAGCACGGTGTCCGTGCGGGGGCCGAAGTTGAGCAGGACGCCGTCGTCGACCGTGGCGATCCGGCGGTCCATCCCGGCCGGGGTCTCGGCGACGCCCGGCACCTTCAGCAGCCCGTCGACGCCGCCCACCGAATCGAGCCCCTTCGTCATGAGCAGCAGCACGTCCGGCGCGGCCTTCGCGAGGGCCTCGCTGGTGATCGGCGTGAAGTCCTTCTTCAGCCCGGACTCCACGCCCGCGTCGACGCCGCCCGCCGCCTCGATGAGCGAGTCCGCGCCGGAGCCCTTGCCGCCGAGGAGGTAGACGGCGGCCGAGCCGCGGAGGTAGAGGAAGGCGACGCGGGGCTTCTCGCCGCCGTGCGGGATGTCCTTCCGCACGGCCGCCACGCGCTGCTCGGTCCGCTTGCGCAGTTCGTCGCCGGACGCGCGTACGCCGAGCGCCGCCGCGACCTCGTCGATGCGGTCGCCGACGTCGGAGAGCTTCTTGGGCGGGTCGAGCACGACGAGGGGGATGCCCGCGGCCCGGATCTGCTCGATGGCCTCGGCCGGTCCGGTCGTGGTGTCGGCGAGGACGAGGGTGGGCTTGAGGGAGAGCACGCTCTCCGCCGAGACGTCGTGCGCGCGGGTCACCACCGGCAGCTTCTTCGCCTGGTCGAAGGTGGCGGTGATGTCGCGGGCGACGACGTGGTCGCCGAGGCCGAGGGTGAAGACGGTCTCGGAGAGGGAGCCGGTGAGCGGAACGATCCGCTCGACGCTGTGCACGGTCACGTCGTGGCCGTCGGCGGACCGCACGGTGGCGGGCAGCTTGGGCTGGGGGCGCGTCGCGATCGGCTGTACGCGGTCGGCGGCGGCCTGCTGCTTCTTCGCGCCCGCCGGGCTTTTGCCGCTTCCGCCGCCGGACGTTCCGCAGCCGACGAGCGCCAGGGCCAGGGCGAGGACCGCCACGAGTGCGCGGAGGGGGCGCGGGGCCCGTATCGGCGCGCCCGCCGACTGCCGTTGCTGCACGATTCAGCCTTTCCGCTTCCGGGAGGTATCCGACCTGAACGGTCGTAGCTTAGGTTAGCCTTACCTCAATAACCACACCCTGGAGGGGTTCCTGATGCTGCCGTTCAGACCTGTGCGCGCCGTCAGCGCGGGCAGGGCGCTCGCCCTCGCGCTCTTCGCGGCGCTGACGGCGGCGCTGCTGCTCCCGGCGGGTACGGCCCACGCGGCGGACAGCCGCACGGTCTCGGGCGGCAGGCTCGACTGGGGCATCAAATCCTCCTTCCAGAGCTACGTCACCGGGCCCATCGCGCAGGGCAGTTGGACCCTCCAGGGCGGGGCCGCCACGGTCGGCGGCAGCGCGTTCCGCTTCCACTCCGCCAAGGGCTCGTACGTCCCGGACAGCGGCGACTTCGAGGCGGGCTTCTCCGGCGGGGTCCGCTTCACCGGCCACAAGAAGTCCGACGGGGGCCACGAACTGGACCTCACCATCAGCCGCCCCACCGTCCGCATAGCCGGCGGCAAGGGCACGCTCTACGCCGACATGGTCAGCAAGGCCAAGGGCAGCGGACAGGTCACCAGCGCCTCGCAGGTGCCGCTGGCCGCGCTGAACCTCTCCGGCGTGAACATGCGCGGCGGCGGCACCGCCGTCTCCCTCGCCAATATCCCCGCCACCCTCACCGCGCAGGGCGCGCAGGCGTTCGCCGGCTACTACACGGCGGGCACCGCGCTCGACCCGGTGAACCTGTCGGCCGACGTCCAGCCGGGCGCGGCGGGCTCGTCCCCGAGCGCGACCCCTTCGGGCAACGCGGCCAAGAAGGACGACAAGCACGAGAAGGACGCGGCCAAGGGCGAGTTCGCGGACGCGGCCGTCGACTGGGGTGTGCGCCGTACCTTCCGCGAGTACGTCACCGGGCCCATCGCCCAGGGCAAGTGGCAGCTCGCCGACGGCGCCCAGGACGGCGGCGCGCTCTTCCGCTTCCCCAAGGGCAAGGGCTCCTACGACGAGGACAAGGGCGCCCTGGACGCCTCCTTCGCGGGCACCCTGCGCTTCACCGGCAAACACCTCGACCTCTCCTTCAGTGACGTGAAGGTCGCGGTGCGGGACGGGGAGGGCACGCTCTCCGCGGGCGTCGCCGACGGGAAGAGCGAGCACAAGTCCGTACCGCTCGCCACGTTCGAGGCGAAGAGCCTCAAGCCGAAGGACGGCCTGATCGCGATCTCCGAAGCGCCGGCCAAGCTGACGGCCGAGGGCGCGAAGGCGTTCGGCTCCATGTACCAGGAGGGCGCCGACATGGACCCGGTCTCCCTCTCCGTCGCCCTCGACGCCAAGGCGAAGCTGCCGCCGCTGCCGGACCTCGGGCACGCGCCGAGCGCGACGCCGACGGCCGCCGACGCGAGCCCGACGCCCGCCGCGGCTTCCGCCGCTTCCTCTTCCTCCTCGTCGTCGGCCGTGCCGATCGCGGCGGGCGCGGGCGCGCTGGTCGTGCT
>NZ_JBHVHQ010000593.1:0-5485 GCF_042800135.1 Streptomyces sp. NPDC057654
CCCTACGGGCGCAGATGCAGCCGGAACCGGTGTTCCGGCAGTGCGACGACAGGCTGACGCGTTCCATCACGGGCCTGGCCCGTGAGCACGGGCTCACGGTGGCGACCGTGCTGCGCGGGGCTTGGGCGCTGGTGCTGGCGCGGCTGGCGGGCCGTTCCGATGTGGTGTTCGGCAGCACGGTCGCGGGGCGGCCGGCGGACCTGCCGGGGGTGCAGTCGGCGATCGGCCTGTTCATCAACACGATTCCGGTGCGGGTGAGCCTCGCGGCGGGGCAGCCGGTCATCGAGATGCTCGCCGACTTGCAGGACCGCCAGGTTCGGCTGATGGGGCATCAGTACATGGGGCTGGCGGAGATCAACCGACTCGCGGGCCCCGGAGCGGAGTTCGACACACTGGTCGTGTACGAGAACTACCCCCGCCCGGCCGAACAGCCGGACGGTCCCGGCACTCTGACCATGCGTCCCACCGGCCGGCCGCAGGACGCCAGCCACTACCCACTGGCGCTGATCGCGAGCCCGGGGGACCGGCTGGAGGTCCAGCTCGACTACCGGCCGGACGTTTACGACCGTACCGCCGCCGAGGCGATAGCCGACCGGCTGATGCGGGTGCTGGAGCAGCTCGTCGCCGACCCGTCGGCGCCGGTGGCCCGTATCGATCTGCTGGCGCCCGAGGAACGCGAGCTGATGGCGGGCTGGAACGCCACCGGTACTCCTCTGACCTCGTGTGCGTCGGTGCCGGAGACGATCGCCGACCGGGCGGAGCGCTCGCCCGATGCGGCAGCGGTCGTGGTGACTGCCGCCGAAAGTGCCCTGACGTACGGAGAGCTGGAAGGCCGGGCGAATCGGCTGGCGCGATACCTGGTCCGGCTCGGTGTGGGGCGGGAGTCGCGAGTGGGACTCTGCCTGCCGCGCGGCCCGGAGATGATCGTGGGGCTGCTGGCGGTGTGGAAGGCGGGCGGCGCGTACGTACCGCTGGACCCGGAGTATCCGGCGGACCGGCTCGCCTACATGATCGCCGACAGCGGCGCGTCGGTCGTTCTCGCGACGGCTGAGACGGCGGCCGGGGTGGCGGAGAGCGCTGCCGCGCGCGTCGTGTTGCTGAGTCAGGCGGAGTCGGTCATCGGCGCAGAGTCGTCAGCGCATTTCCAACAGCCGATCAAGAAAAACCAGTTGGCGTACGTCATCTACACCTCCGGTTCGACGGGTCGGCCCAAGGGTGTGGCTGTCGGACATGGCGGTGTGGCGAACCTGGCGGAGGTTATGCGGCCTGTGCTGGGGGTGGCGGAGGGTGTGACGGCGCTTCAGTTCGCGTCGTTCAGCTTCGATGCCGCGGTGCTGGATGTCGCGGTCACGCTGGCCGGGGGCGGCACGCTGGCGATCGCGTCGAGTGACGAGCGTACGCAGCCGGAGGCGCTGGCCCGCATGATCGAGGCGACAGGTGTGAGCGTGGCGAGCGTCGTCCCGTCCCTCCTGGGCGTGCTGGATCCGGCGGCTGTGCCCGGTGTGCGGAACTGGGTGCTGGGCGCGGAGCGCCTCACCGCCGACCTAGCGGCCCGCTGGCGGTCCGGGGCACGGGTGTGGAACACGTACGGTCCGACGGAGGCGACCGTGATCACCACGGCGGTGCCGCTGCCCGAGGGCATCGGCCCGCCGGACGCCCCGCCGTCAGTCGGCCGTCCCCTCGGCAATGTGCAGACTTTTGTCCTGGACGATTTCCTGAGGCCGGTGCCGCCTGGTGTGACGGGTGAGCTGTACGTGGCCGGGGCCGGGCTCGCGCGCGGTTACGTCGGCCGCCCGTCGGCGACGGCGGAGCGGTTCGTAGCGTGCCCCTTCACCTCAGGTGCTCGTATGTACCGCTCGGGCGACCTGGCGCGGTGGACGGCGGATGGGCTGTTGGAGTTCGCGGGGCGTGCGGACGAGCAGGTCAAGATCCGGGGCTTCCGGGTCGAGCCGGGCGAGGTCGAGTCCGTGCTGGCCTCGCACCCGGATGTGGCCCAGGCCGCCGTCGTCGTCCGCGAGGACCGGCCGGGCGACAAGCGGCTGATCGGCTATGTGGTGCCCCGTACAGGTGGTGACCAGGCAGCCCTTCCACCGACGGCACTCCCGCAATCCCTGCGGGAGCACGTGGCGGGACTGCTGCCCGAGTACATGGTTCCGGCGGCCGTGACGGTCCTGGACGCCCTGCCGCTCACGGTGAACGGAAAGCTGGACAAGGCCGCGCTTCCCGCACCGGACTTCGCCGACCGGGAGGGGACGGGCCGCGCGCCCGTCGGCGCGGCCGAAGAGTTGCTGTGCGAGCTGTACGCCGAGGTGCTGGGCGTGGAGCGGGTCGGCGCCGAGGAGAGCTTCTTCGAGCTGGGCGGCGACTCGATCATGTCGATGCAACTGGCGTCGCGGGCCCGGCGTTCCGGCTGGGTGGTGACGCCCCGCCAGGTCTTCGAGGAGAAGACCGTGGAGCGGCTGGCGCTGGTCGCCGAACCGGTCCGGGCGACGGCGGAGGAGCCGGGCGACGTCGGCGTGGGTCAGGTGCCCTGGACGCCCGCGATGCGGGCGCTGGGCGAGGCGGCCGCCGGCCCGCGCTTCGCGCAGTGGTCCGTGGTCGGAGCGCCGCCGGGGCTGGGACTCGATGTCCTGGCGGCGGGCGTGGGGGCTCTGCTGGATACGCACGACATGCTGCGCGCCCGTGTCGTACGCGAGGACAGTGCCGAACCCGTCTTCGTGGTGGACGAGCCCGGCTCGGCGGACGTGGCGGCGCTGGTCGTACGCGTCGATGCGACGGCCATGGGGGACGAGGGCCTGCTGACCTCCGCGCACAACGCCCCGAGCACCCCCCTCACTGAAGACGACCTGGACACCCTCGCCGACGAAGCGGCCCACCGGGCAGCGGCCCGGCTGGACCCCGCCGCCGGTGTGATGACGCAGGCGGTCTGGCTGGACGCCGGGCCCCGGCGGACCGGCCGCGTGGTGCTGGTCGTACACCACCTGGCGGTGGACGGCGTCTCCTGGCGCGTTCTCCTGCCGGACCTCCAGGCGGCGTGCGAGGCGGCGGCAGCGGGCCGGGACCCGGCGCCGGACCTGGTGCGTACGTCCTTCCGCCGCTGGGCGCGGCGGCTGGCGGCCCAGGCCCGCAGCGAGGAGCGCCGGGCCGAGCTGAGCCACTGGATCGCGGTGGCGGGCGGGCCGGAGCCGCCGCTCGGACGGCGTGCGCTCGATCCGGCGCGCGACACCGCCGCGACCTGGCGGGAGCGTTCATGGGACGTCCCCGCACCACAGGCCGCCACCCTGGCGGGCCGCACCCTGACCGTCTTCCACTGCGGTGTCCACGAGGTGCTGCTGGCCGCGCTGGCCGGAGCGGTGGCGCAGTGGCGGCCCGGCAGCAGTAGCGCCGCCGGTGTGCTGCTGGACATCGAGGGTCACGGCCGGGTGCCCCTGGCGGGCGAGGATCTCTCCCGCACTGTGGGCTGGTTCACCAGCGTGTACCCGGCCCGCCTGAAGACGGCCGGCTTCGATCTGCCCCGTGCCCGTTCCGGCGGCCCGGCCGCCGGTGAGCTGCTGAAAGCGGTCAAGGAGCAGGTGCAGGCGATACCCGGCGACGGGCTGGGCCACGGCATGCTGCGTCACCTGAACCCGGAGACGGGGCCGGTGCTGGCGGGGCTGGCGTCGCCGCAGATCGGGTTCAACTACCTGGGGCGGTTCCCCGCCCGTACGCCCAGTGGGCTCCCCGGCGGTACGGATACAGGCCCAGTCAGCGCATGGCAGCCGGCCGGCCCGTCGGCCCTCGGCGGCTCCGCCGATCCCGGCATGCCGGTCGCCCACGCGCTGGAGGCGGGCGCGGTGATCCGGGACACGCCGCAGGGGCCGGAGCTGACCCTCACCCTGGGCTGGGCCGGCGGGCTGCTGGACGAGCCCGCGGTCGAACGCCTCGCTCAGGGCTGGCTGGCCATGCTGTCCGGGCTGGCCGCGCACACCGACGCCCCCGGCGCGGGCGGCCATACCCCCTCCGACTTCCTCCTCCTGGACCTGGCACAGGACGAAGTCGACGAGTTCGAGGGCGAATTTGAGGGCGAATTTGAGGATGAGCTCGAAGGTGAGCTCGAAGGCGAGTTCGGGGGCGAGCTCGCGGACGGGCTCGGGGGCGAGCTCACCGACGGTCCCGCACACCCCCCTGCACACCATTCGTCGTAAGGAGAAAGAGCGATGACCCAGTCCCGTGTCGAAGATGTGTGGCCGCTCTCGCCGTTGCAGGAGGGGATGCTGTTCCACGCCACCTTCGACGGCGAGACCCCGGACGTCTACCAGGCACAACGAGCGATGGAACTGACCGGGCCGCTGGACGCGGGCCGCCTGCGGGCGACGTGGGAAGGGCTGCTGGCCCGGCACGCCGCGCTACGGGCGGGCTTCCGCCAGCGCAAGTCCGGCGAGTCGGTGCAGATCGTCGCGCGAGCGGTGACCCTGCCATGGCGGGAAGCGGACCTCTCCGGCCTGGCGGAGGCCGACGCCCTCGCCGAACTGGGCCGGCTCTCCGCCCGTGAGCGCGCGGCACGGTTCGACATGGGCGTGCCCCCGCTGCTGCGCCTGCTGCTCGTACGCTTCGGACCCGAGCGGCACCGCCTGGTGATCACGCATCACCACATCCTCATGGACGGCTGGTCGCTGCCGGTGCTGATCGGCGAGATGACGACGGTCTACGCGGCGGGCGGCAGCACCGCCGGACTTCCGCGGACGACGTCCTACCGGGAGTACCTGGCCTGGCTGAACCGGCAGGACAAGGAGGCGGCCCGGAGCGCGTGGCGGGCGTCGCTGGCGGGGGTCGACGGGCCGACGCTCGTATCACCCGCCGCCCCGGAACGTACGACCGAGTCGTACGCGAATCTGAGCACGCACCTCTCAGCCGACCTGTCCCAGGGCCTGGCGCGGTTGGCCCAGCGCCACGACCTGACCGTGAACACGGTGGTACAGGGCGCGTGGGCGCTGGTGCTGGCCCGGCTGACCGGCCGCGACGACGTCGTCTTCGGCGCGACGTCGGCAGGGCGGCCCGCCGAACTGCCGGGCGTCGAAGCCATGGTGGGACTCGTCATCGACACGCTGCCGGTGCGGGTACGCCTCGACGGCGGACAGCCCGTCATCGACATGCTGACGCGGCTTCAGGAACGCCAGTCGGCCCTGATGGCGCATCAGCACCTCGGACTGCCGGAGGTCCAGCGGACCGCCGGCCCCGGCGCGGTCTTCGACACGCTGGTGGTGTACGAGAACTACCCCCGCCCTCCGGCCGAAGCGCCGGACCCCGACGCCTTCGCCATCGAGCTCATCAGCGGGCACGAGGCCGCGCACTACCCGCTCACCCTGCTCCTGACCCCCGGCGCCCGTATGACCTGCGAGATCGACTACCGGCCCGATCTCTACGAGCGCGCCGCCGTCGAGTCGATCGTCGGCCGCCTGGTGCGGGTGCTGGAACAGCTGGCCGCCGAACCGGCGGCACGGGTCGG
>NZ_JBHVHQ010000594.1:0-5480 GCF_042800135.1 Streptomyces sp. NPDC057654
CCCTACCCCTGCGCGCACGAAGGAGCTCCCATTGGCCGGCCACATCCAAGACCGCTGGTACAAGACAGAGAAAGGCCCCGACGGCACACCCCGCCGGGTCAAGACCGCCCGCTACGGCACCGGCAAGCGCTACCGCGCCCGGTACGTCGGGCCCGACGGAGCCGAGCAGTCCAAAAGCTTCCCCGACCGGCAGAAGCGCTTGGCAGAGCGGTGGCTCACCAACATCGAAGCCGACATGTCCCGCGGCCAGTACATTGACCCCGGCGCCACCCGAACGACCTTCCGGCAGTACGCGCAGAAGTGGGTTGAGTCGCACCCAGGCGAAATCAACAGCGGAGAGGCGGCGGAGCGGCGGCTCCGGCTGCACACGTACCCGTACATCGGGTCACGCCCCCTCGGCTCCTTCCAGCCCGAGCACATCCGCGACTGGGTCACTGCCATGAAGGACGCGGTGACTGCCGAGTCGTACCGCCGCATCATCGTGGGCACCGCATCCGCCGTGTTCAATGCTGCCGTCGAAGACGGGCGACTTTCCAAGAACCCCTGCAAGGCGAAGTCTGTGACCCTCCCTAAGCCGGGCGGTCCTCGGATCGTGCCGTGGATGCCAGATCGGGTCTTCGGCGTGCGGGCGGCTCTCCCCAGGCGCTTTCAGACCACCGTGGACCCTGGCGGCGGCTGCGGGCTTCGGCAGGGTGAGATCTTCGGTCTGTCGGAGGATGAACTTGACTTCGAAAGCGGCTGGTTGACCGTCGCCCACCAGCTCAAGCGCGTCCGCCGCGGCCAACACGTCTTCGCGCTGCCGAAGGGCAATAAGGTGCGTACGACGCCGCTCCCTGGCACGGTGGCCGACGCCCTGCGAGCGCATGCCGAGGAGTTCCCTCCGGTCCCCATCACGCTCCCCTGGCGGACACCTGACGGCCCACTCGTGACCAAGTATCTGTACTTCACCGGCAACCAGGGCAGTTATGTCCGCGCGAGCCACTTCAACGACTTCATATGGAAACCCGCTCTCGCGGCGGTCGGCGTCATCCCGGAGGCCGCGGATGGCGAACGGTATGCGTCAGCGCGTGAGCACGGCATGCACGCGCTCAGGCACTTCTACGCTTCCGTTCTCCTCGATGCAGGCGAGAGCATCCGGGCCCTGAGCTCGTACCTTGGGCACGCCGACCCTGGGTTTACGCTGCGGACGTACACCCACCTCATGCCGACCAGCGAGGGACGTACAAGGAATGCTCTCGATGCGGTGTTCCGGGCATCACCTTTCCATGATCACGGCCCTGGCACGGCCCACGTGGCATAGCTGAGCCGGTATGGGGCAGAATCCGCAGGCCAGGGCCATGGGACCTTGATCCGCCGGAACTTCGTCTACTTCTTCCCGATCTATACGGGGCAGGCGATTCCGCTGGACGCGTGGCGCAATCGCATGTGGTTCGACAGCTGGATCTGAGGCCGTTCCGGGGCCCTGTCCGGGGCCTTGTCCGGGGCCTTGGAGGAGTGCCCCCCGGCTCACACCACGCGCCTCTCACGTCGCGTAGAGTGCGCGCTGTCAAGTTTTGATCAGATGATTAAAACCCGGTGGGGCCTGAGGGGGGCTGGGACATGCGCACTGGTGTGAAGATCGCGGTCGGCGGGACGATCGCCGTGGTCGTCGGGGTTGCCGGGTACGGCGCCTACAACATGATCGACGGGATCTCGGACAGCAGCACGGCGGCGCACAGCGAGTCGGCCGGCCGCACGGGGCCGCCCAGCGCGGACGAGATCCGCGAGGCGGCCAAGGGCTTCCTCGACGCGTGGGCCGACGGCGACCCGGAGAAGGCGGCGGACTTCACGGACAACGCGGGGGCCGCCGTGACCGCCCTCACCGGGTACCGCGAGGACGCCCATGTGAAGAAGGTGTCCTTCAAGCCGGGCACGGCCGAAGGCTCGAAGGTGCCGTTCGCGGTGACCGCCGAGGTCTCCTCCGGCGAGCACCACGCCACCTGGACGTACGACTCCGCCCTCACCGTGCACCGCGGGAAGAACAGCGGGCGGGCGCTCGTCGACTGGAAGCCCGCCGTCATGCACCCGAAGCTCAAGGTCGGCCAGCACCTGACGACCGGCGGCTCCCACCCGCAGATCACCGCCGTCGACCGGCACGGCAAGGAGCTGAACGACAAGGACTACCCCTCGCTCGTCGCCGTACTGCCGCAGCTGCGGGCGAAGTTCGGGGACAAGACGGGCGGCGAGGCCGGGGTGGAGGTGTCCGTCGAGCCGGACGGCCAGCACACCCCCGGCCCGGTCCTCTTCACGGTCTCCAAGGGGAAGCCCGGCAAGCTCCAGACCACCCTGGACGCCGCCGCCCAGCGGGCCGCCGAGAAGGCGGTGAAGGCGCAGAAGGAAGCCTCCGTGGTCGCGGTGCAGCCGAGCACCGGCGGGATCCTGGCGATCGCCAACTCCAAGAAGACCGCGTTCAACCCGGCGCTGATGGGGCAGACCGCGCCCGGTTCGACGATGAAGGTCATCACGGCGGCGACCCTGCTGGAGAAGGGCAAGGCGTCGCCGGGCAAGGCGCTGCCCTGCCCGAAGTACGAGACGTACGGGATGAAGTTCCACAACGTGGAGGGCGCCGCGAACCCCGGCGCGACCTTCGCCCAGGACTTCGCCGCCTCCTGCAACACCGCCTTCATCTCGCTCGCCAAGGACATCCCGGATGACGCGGTGGCCGGGGTCGCGAAGGACGTCTTCGGCATCGGGCTGGACTGGAAGACCGGTCTGTCGACGTTCGACGGCAGCGTGCCGGCCGATACCGGCGCGGGCAAGGCCGCCGCGATGATCGGCCAGGGCCGGGTGCAGATGAACCCGCTCACCATGGCCTCCGTCGCGGCCACCGCCCGTACCGGCTCCTTCCACCAGCCGTACGTCGTCGCGCCCTCGGTCGACGATCGCGAGCTCGCCAAGGCGGCCCGCTCGCTGCCCGGCCCGGTCGCCAAGGACCTGCGGTCGATGATGAAGCTGACCGCGACCCAGGGCACCGGCCAGGGCGCGATGGCCGGACTCGGCTCGGACGTCGGGGCCAAGACCGGCTCCGCCGAGGTCGACAACCAGACCCGGTCCAACGGCTGGTTCACCGCCTACCGGGGCGATGTCGCGGCCGCCGCGGTCGTCCCGCGGGGCGGGCACGGCGGGGACTCGGCCGGGCCGATCGTCGCGGCGGTGCTGCGCGCCAAGTGAGGGGGCGGGCGCGTACGGAAGGTGAACGGCCGGCGGCCTCCGCGTGACGGAAACGACCTCGCGTGGCCCGTACAACGAGCGCTAGCGTCGGGGCATGAGCACACCTGACACCGCCCCTCCCCGCTCCGTCGAGGCCCTGCGCGAGCCGGGCCTCGGCGTGCCGGTCCGCCGCTTCCCCGACGCCGGCCGCACCGCCGCGATCATCCGCGACTCGCTGGTGAAGCACGCGGGCGGGGAGCCCGTGGACGTGCGCGAGCGCGCCGCGTGACGCCGCTGATCGCGACGGCGGTGCTCATCGCCGCCATCACGCACGCCAGCTGGAACGCCATCGCCCACGGCATCAAGGACCAGCTGCTCGCCTTCACCCTGGTGGGCGGCGGCGGGGCGGTCATCGGCGCCGTGCTGGCCTGCTTCACGCCGCTGCCCGCGTCCGGGGCGTGGCCGTATCTGCTCGGCTCGGCGGTGCTGCACGTCGTCTATCAGGCGCTGCTGATGCGGTCCTTCTCGCTCGGCGACTTCGGCCAGATGTACCCGATAGCGCGCGGCACCGCGCCGCTGGTCGTCACCGTCCTCGCGGCGGTCTTCGTCGGGGAGCTGCCCGACGGCTGGCAGATGACGGGGGTCGTGGTGGCCTCGGCGGGCCTGGTGGGCGTCGCGCTGTGGGGCATCCGCGGCTCGCGCCCGCACTGGGCGGCGATCGTCGCCGCCGTCGCCACCGGCCTGTCCATCGCCTCGTACACGGTCGTCGACGGCGTCGGCGTACGGGCGTCGGGCACCCCGCTCGGCTATATCGCCTGGCTGATGATCCTGGAGGGGATCGCCATCCCCGCCTACGCGCTCGCCTCCCGGCGCCGCGAACTGGGCGCGCAGCTGCGCCCGTACGCGGTGCGCGGGCTGGCCGGCGGACTGCTGTCTGTCTTCGCGTACGGGCTGGTGCTGTGGGCCCAGACGCGCGCCGAGCTGGCCCCGATCGCGGCGCTGCGGGAGTCCTCGATCATCGTGGGCGCGGCCATCGGGGCGCTGTTCTTCAAGGAGCGGTTCGGCGCGCCCCGGATCGCGGCGGCGGGGCTGATGGTGGTGGGCATCGGGCTGATGCTGCACGCCAGTTGACCGTGCGCGCCCGCACGGGTCCGGTCCGGCCGTACGCCTGCCCGAATACGCCCCGCCTCATGAAAATGTGACACGTATCACATGACCCTTCGAGGCAACTCGCCACCCGGTGGGCGAATTGCCGGTGTTGCAGTAGTTCACTTCAAGACATGCCGTGTGCATGATCCCGGTGAAGGTTTCGGGCCAGGGGGTGCGATGGAATTCCGTCAGCTGATCACGTTTCAAAGAGTGGCGTCGTTAATGAGCTTCACGCGCGCCGCCGAGGAGTTGAGCTACGCCCAGTCGAGCGTGACGAGTCAGATCCGTGCGCTGGAGACGTCGTTGGACGTCGAATTGTTCGACCGGCTGGGCGGCCGGATCAGGCTGACGGAGGCGGGTGAGCGGCTGCTCGAATACGCGGATCAGATCCTCGCCCTCGCCGACGAGGCCCGCTCGGACGTCGCCGGCCGCGACGGGCCGGCGGGCACGCTGGTCATCGGCACGATGGAGAGCATCACCTCCTACCGCATGCCGCCGCTGCTGGAGCTCTTCCACCACCGCTACCCCCGGCTCCAGCTCTCGCTGCGGCCCAGCCTCTGCGCGGAGACCTGCCACGCGCTGCGGCAGGGCACCTTCGACGTCGGCTTCCTGATGGAGGAGGAGACCGACCGACCGGGCCTGGAGACGATGATGCTGGCGGAGGAGCCGCTGGTGCTGGTGTCCGCGCCCGACCACCCGATGACCGCGACGGAGGAACTGACGCTGGAGGACCTGCGGGGCGCCTCGGTGGTCGCGACGGAGGCCGGCTGCGCCTACCGCGACCTGTTCGAGGAGGAGCTGAAGGGCGCCGAGATGGCGTCGTTCCTGGAGTTCGGGACCATCGAGGCCATCAAGCGCGGGGTGATGGCCGGGCTCGGCGTCTCGCTGCTCCCGAAGATCACGGTGGCCGCCGAACTCGCGCGCGGGGAGATGACGGTGCTGCCGTGGCAGCCGCCGTTCAAGGTGTTCACCCAGCTGGCGTGGCGGCGCGGCAAGCGGCTCTCGCGCGAGATGAAATTGTTCATCGATCAGACGGCCCGGCTCATCAAGGAAGAGCCGTCGGCGACGGCTTGTTGAGCACGGCCCGCCGCCAGGGCGCGTGGACGCGCCTACGGCCGAGGGGCCCTGACGCGGTCGGTTCG